>SKZG01000071.1 GCA_007127495.1 Planctomycetales bacterium | reverse complement strand
TCGGGGCAATGAGCCCGCGCTGACCCTCTCGGCCGAAGCCGCTGAGCTTCGTGCCGATTTTGACGAGCGGGTTCTGAACATCTACTGCCGCAACGGCGAAGTGGACGTGGAAGGGCACGTGCGGCTGAGCTTCACCGATACGCAAAAATACGCGGTGCCGTTCAATAAACCCCATATTCCGGTCCATCGCGACTGGCTTGCCACCCGTCAAATCGCCGAGCACGTTCGCGAGCTTCGCGAGTCGGTCGAGCAGCAGGAAGAAGACTTTCTGCAGCGCGTGGCGTCCGGCAGCCCTCCGACCGATGCCGAGCTGCGGCATCTCGACCGTCTGCGGTGGCGTATCTATCGCCTGCGCACCGAACCGTTTCGCCGGTGGTCGAATGGCTTCACGTGCTTCTGCTTCGTGCTGATTGGCGCGCCGGTTGCGGCGATGCGACGAAACGCCGACGTCATCACGACGTTTTTCGTGTGCTTCCTGCCGATCCTTGTCCTGTACTATCCCCTGCTGATGCTCAGCGAAAACCTATCCACCACCGGCAAGCTGCCCCCCTGGTCGTTCTGGCTGGGAAACATCGTCATGATCGGGCCCGGGCTGGTGTTGCTGCGAAGGGTCATTCGCCATTGATGCGGCCTCTACAAAAACTGGGCTCTTCCGTTCTTAGGTGCAGCGTATCCTTTGTTTTCGGGACGGCACAGCGGCGTGTGCCTACTATATTACGCGGCCTGCACCAAAAACGGAGGAGCCAAAAACTGCCAAGATTTCCCAAAGCATCGATACTGCGCAACCGATAAAGACGCTGTATCAGGCACAGGCGTTCACGGGCCGTGAAAATGGGCTGTTTCCCTTGATGGATCAAAACTCAAAGCAATTCTCATTCGCACAATCGACCCGCAAGGCTCCGGTGGCGGCACCGGGTACCGCGGGCGGGGCACAACCTACGCGCCTGGCACGCTGGGACCGCCGGTTGTTCGACGCGGGTCAGAACGTCCCCCTCGTAGCGCCCTGCTTGCTGGTGCTGCTGGCAACGCTGCTGTTTCGCGTCACGGAAGCCGACATGTGGATTTCCGGGCTGTTTCACGACGGGGCGTCGGAGAACGGCTTCTCGCTGGCCAACCACCCGGTGCTCCTGGCAATCTATTACTGGGGGCTGTTGCCCACATGCCTGCTCGGCCTGGGCAGCCTGGCCGTGCTGGCGGTGGCGGCTTTCCGCGAGGTTGGTCCGGAGCGTAAGCGAGCGTCGGTGTTCTTGTTGGCCTTCTTGGTGCTGGGGCCGATTGTTTTGGTCAACGTGGTGTACAAGGGGCATTGGGGCCGTCCCCGGCCCGATCAGACGATTCCCTTTGGCGGCGATCAGCCGTTCGTTCACGTGCTGGATCGAGGCCTTGGCGACAATCACTACTCGTTTCCCTCGGGCCATGCGGCGGCGGGGTTTTGTATGATTGCGCCCGCCTTTCTGCTCTACCGTCGCCACCCGCGGCTTGCGGCTGCATGCCTAGCGTTCGGATTGGGTTGCGGCGTGGTGGTTGGCATGGGCCGGGTCGTCCAGGGGCGACATTTTGCCAGCGATGTACTGTGGGCGGCGGCATTCCTCTATTTCGTCGGCTGTGCGCTCGACTACCTGCTGCTGTCCAATGCGCTCCCGGCCGCACGGCGCGCGGCCACCGTAGCGGAACCGCTGCGCCGGCGTCTGCCGGCTGCCGTGGCCGCAGGACCGCGAACGGGCAGCGTCGCTGCTTCGCAACCGGCCAGGCCGCGGCGCGAAGCCGCATAGACTCCCGATGGCTTCGCGCGATGCACCAGTCCATCATCGGTCGGCCCCGGAGGCGAAGGTCGCTTTGTTTCGCTCGCTATTTCGCGGGCGCGACGACGTATACGCCCATCGTTTCGAGAGCCGTCGGACCGGCAAGTCGGGCTACCAGCCCGCCTGCGCGAACGAATGGGCGCGGGGCCTTTGCGCGAAGCCGAAAGTAAAATGCTTGGAATGTCCGCAGCGACGGTTCTTACCCCTCACCGACGACGTCGTGCGCAGGCATCTTCTGGGCCAGGGCGGCAGCGGACGCGATTTCGTCATGGGCATCTATCCAATGCTCCAGGACGAAAGTGTCTTCTTTCTGGCCGTCGACTTTGACAAAGCACACTGGCAGGACGATGTAGCAGCCGTCCTCGATACATGCCGGCGCATGGACCTTTCGGCTTCGTTGGAACGCTCGCGGTCGGGCAATGGCGCTCATCTGTGGTTCTTTTTCGAGGAGGCGGTGTCTGCCGCGCTTGCGCGCCGTCTCGGCGCGCACGTGCTGACGGAAACTCTAGACCATCGGCCCGAGGTCGGCTTGCACTCCTACGACCGTTTCTTCCCGAATCAGGATACACTGCCGCAAGGCGGTTTTGGCAATTTGATTGCCTTGCCACTGCAAAGAAGACCGCGGGATCTGGGAAACAGTGTGTTTCTGGATGAACGATACCTGCCTCACCCGGACCAATGGGCGTACCTGTCGCGAGTGGGAAGAGTAAGCCGAGCGGGCGCGGAGGCCCTTGTGGAGAAAGCCGCCCGGCGGGGGCGCATCGTCGGTGTTCGTGTGGCCCAGCCTGAGGAAGACGGCGCCGCCCCGTGGGGCGAGTCGCCTTCTCGCCGAGTGAAGGCGCCGACGATTACCGGGCCACTGCCGAAACGCCTGGAACTGATCCTTGCTGACCAGATCTACATTCCCAAAGCTCCATTGCCCCCCGGACTTCGCAATCGACTCGTGCAGTGCGCGGCGTTTCAGAACCCTGAGTTCTATAAGGCGCAGGCCATGCGTTTGCCGACCTACGGAACACCGCGTATCATCGCATGTGCTGAGGACTACCCCCAGCATATCGGGCTTCCTCGCGGCTGTTTCGGCGACGTGGAGGCTTTGCTTGAAAAGCTGCGCGTGGAAATGGTCGTTCACGACAAGCGGTTTGTTGGCACGCCCCTGCACGCCGAGTTCCACGGTGAATTGCTTCCGGAGCAGGAAAAAGCGGCCCATGCCATGGCGGTGCATGACACGGGGGTTCTTTCGGCAACAACGGCTTTCGGAAAGACGGTGGTCGCCGCGTGGCTCATTGCCCAGCGCGGTGTAAACACCCTCGTGCTCGTACACCGCCGCCAGTTGATGGATCAATGGGTGGAACGGCTTTCCACGTTTCTTGGCCTGACTCGGACGGCCATTGGTCGCATGGGCGGCGGCCGGAACCGCCCCAACGGATCGCTCGACGTTGCGGTCATGCAGAGCCTGGTACGCCGAGGTGAGGTCAAGGACTGCGTGGCAGGCTATGGACACCTGGTTGTCGACGAGTGCCACCACGTATCGGCCCGGAGCTTCGAACTGGTGGTTCGGAGGGCGAAGGCGAAATTCGTGACGGGGCTCTCCGCAACGGTCACTCGCAAGGACGGCCGGCATCCGATCATTCTGATGCAGTGCGGCCCCGTGCGACACCGGGTCGATGCCAAGGCACAAGCCGCTTCGCGGCCGTTCCGGCACCTTGTCCTGGTTCGTCCGACGGCGTTTCGCCCCGCGATTGCCGCCAATCCCGATGCGAGAATCCAATTCCACGACCTGTATCGTGAACTCATTGCCGACCGGCAGCGCAACGACGCCATTTGCGGTGACATCGTCGAAGCCGTTCGTGAAGGCCGCTCGCCGCTCGTGCTGACCGAACGAAACGAGCACCTCGACGAACTGGCGGCTCGATTGTCCCCGGTCATCCGCCACGTCGTGGTGCTACGCGGGGGTGCAGGAAAGAAGATCACCCGAGCCACTTCCGACCGGTTGGCGACCATTCTCGACGGCGAGGAACGCGTGTTGCTTGCCACGGGGCGTTACATCGGCGAAGGCTTTGACGACGCGCGGCTCGATACCCTATTCCTGACGCTACCGGTTTCGTGGCGCGGGACGATTGCCCAGTACGCCGGTCGGTTGCATCGATTGCACCATCGCAAACGCGAGGTCCGCGTGGTCGACTACGCTGACCTGAACGTACCCATGCTGGCACGAATGTTTGATCGGCGTTGCCGCGGGTATGAAGCTGTGGGGTATACGATTGTGCTGCCGGCCAGCGCTATACCGGGTTGGCCCGTTGAGGCGCCTCTGCCGACGGACGCACAATGGAAGAGTGAGTACTCGGCCAGTGTGCGGCGGCTTGTCCGCGACGGCGTTGACGCGCCGTTGGCAAGTCTCTTCGTCCATGCAGCCCGCACGGTGCTGCCCGACGCCGAAGGCGTGGGGCGGGCTCGCAGCGCGACCGAAGCATTTCTCTATAGCCGACTCGAGTCGCTGCCGGAAACCGTAGGTCGGTTCGCCCTCAACGCCGACCTGCCGATCCCCTTTGACGGCTCGGGACGAATGGAGGTCGACCTGTTGTGTGCCGAGGCGCGCGTGGCCGTCGAGTTGGACGGCCCCCAGCACCTGGGCAGCGCTGAGGCCTACCGCCGCGATCGGCGCAAGGATCTATTGCTTCAGGAACAGGGCTACCTTGTACTTCGTTTTCTGACCGACGATGTCGGCAAAGAACTGGACGCCGTGCTCGACTCGATCCTGCGGGCGCTCACGAACCGGGCAGCAAAAGCATGATTGCAGCGGCCTGCACCCAGAAACGGAAGAGCCCAAATTTTTGTTGCAGCCCCACCTACCGGTTCCCGGCTAGGGGTGATCTGCGTACAATCATTGGGGAAGAGGGTAATTTCGCTTTCACCATAGACATGTTACCATGAATCGCCCATCCAATGAAACCAAGCCCGCCGGGGTACTGCCCCTGGCCCGCTTCCACGATTCCGACCCGGTCGAGACGGCCGAATGGCTCGACGCGCTGGAGTACGTGCTCCAGGCGGGCGGGCCGGAGCGGGCCGCGTACCTGATCCAGTCGCTGAAGGAGCGGGCGTTCCGGCGCGGCGTGCGGCTTGCCTACCTCGGCGCCACGCCCTACGTCAACACCATTCCGGTCGAGGAGCAGCCCGAATACCCCGGCGACCGCGAACTGGAACGCCGCATCAAGAGCATCCTACGCTGGAATGCCATGGCCATGGTGGTGCGGGCGAACAAGCGTAGTGCGGGCATCGGCGGCCACATTTCGACGTTTGCTTCGGCCGCGACGCTGTACGAGGTGGCCTTCAACCACTTCTTCCGCGGCAAAAAGGGCCGGCTCCCGCCGGACCAGGTGTACTTCCAGGGCCACTCGACGCCGGGCATCTACGCGAGGGCATGGCTCCTGGGCCGCTTGCAGGACCATCACCTGGAAAACTTCCGCCGCGAATTGCAGGAGAAGCCGGG
>SKZG01000011.1 GCA_007127495.1 Planctomycetales bacterium | reverse complement strand
TATGCAGCGCCGCGTTCACCTCGCGGAGCGACGGGTACAACTGCTCCCAAATGTCGTACCAGGCGGCGTACTTTTCGACGAGTTGCGGGTTGGGTTCGTAGGTGCGGCCCGGACGATAGACTTGCGCGAAGGCATCGGCCTCGTCGCGATAGACGCCCGTCCCGATGCCCGCCAGGATGGCGGCGCCCAGCGGCACGGCCTCGTCCAGTTCGGGCACCTCGATGGGCTTGCCCACCACGTCGGCCTTGTTCTGCATCCAGAAGGGGTTGTTGATGGCTCCGCCGATGGCCACGAATCGCTCCGGGTGGATTCCGAGCCCGGCGGCGTACGCGCGAACGAGTTGGAGGAACTGGTAGTCGAGCCCTTCGATCATCGCGCGAAGCATATCGCCCTTGCCGACGATGTTTCGCAGCCCGGTGAACGCGCCCAGCGAATGGCTGTCGACCGGCACGCAGCTTCCGGCGAAGTGGGGAAGGAACATGGCGCCGCGCGCGCCCGGCGGGCTGGCCTCGGCGGCCTGCATGAGGTAGCTCCAGTCAGCGCCGCCCTCCGCCGCGGCCCGCTGCTTCTCCTCGAAGGCGAACTCGCGGCGGAACCATTCGAGCATGTCGGCCGCCACGGCCCCGCCCATGGCGCACCACTTGCCTCGCGCCACGTGCGAGTCGATAAACGGCCCCATGCGGCACACCTCGGGTGTGAGCACCGGCTCGTCGAGCGCGACGGCCACCATTTCCCACGTGCCGGTCACGTCGAGCACCACGCCCGGCTCGAACGCCCCGCACGGCAGCATGCCGCAGGCGTAATCGTGACCGCCCAGCACGACGGGCGTTCCGGCGGGCAGGCCGGTGGCCTCGGCCGCCTTGGCGTGCACTTCGCCCAGCACCGTGCCGGAGGGGAACGGCTCGCAAAGGAGGCCGCCGTCGATACCCGACGCTTCAAGCAATTCATCGGACCAGGCGCGCCGCCGCTGGTCGAACAAGAGCGTGGTCGAGGCCATGCTGTGGTCGGTGGCGAACCGGCCGCACAGCATGTAGTTGACAAAGTCTTCAATGAGCACCCATTTGTGGGTCTTCTCCAGGATGGCCGGCTCGTGCTCGCGCATCCAGAGCAATCGCAGGGCCGTGTTGAACGCCCAAACCTGCGTGCCGGAGATGGCGAATTCCCGCTCGGCCCCGATGTTCTCCAGCCACCACTTTTGTTGTGGAACGGTCCGTGGGCAATGCCACGAGATGAACGGGTAGAGCCACTCGCCTTCGGACGTCATGGGTACGCCGTCCATGCCCATGCCGGTGACCGCCACGCCCCGGATGTTGCCCGCCTCGTCAAGTTGGTCAACCGCCTCGCAGAGCGACTCGGCCACGCCCTGCCAAATCTGCTCCGGGCTCCAGATGGCCCAATCGGGATGCTCCGGGTACGGGTTCAGTCGCTCGGTGGGGCGAGTGCCCTGAGCCACTGCGCGGCCGGAGGGATCGTAAACGATCGCCTTCAGGTTCGTTGAGCCGAGATCGATGCCGACCAGGTAGTCCATAGTGTGCTCCTAACAGGTGCGAGATAGTAAGGCGGACGGCACACGGCGTGTGCCTGCTACATTGCATCGTGGTCCTGCGAGTCATCCGAACGCGGGTCCGGCGCCGCTGGTTTCCATGGGTTCCAGCTTGATTGGGTATCGGCCATAGGTGCGGACGGTGTTCCACATGGCCAGGTAGTTTTCCGGCTTCACCTTCGAGTGGATGCTGTTGCTCGACGAGCAGATGTAGCCCCCGCCGGGCGCCCCGGCGGCGATGGCCTGCTTCGTCGCCTCGACCACTTCCTGCATGGTGCCGAAGGTGAGGGTGTGGGCGCAGTCGACGTTCCCCTTCAGGGCGAAGCGGTCGCCGTATTTCTCCTTCATGCCTGCCAGGGTGATGCCGGCAACCGGTTCGATGGGGTCGAGGCAGTGGGGCTCGGCGTCGACGATCATGTCCAAAAGCGGCGTGATGTTGCCGTCGGTATGTTTCACCGTGAGCAGGCCGGTTTCCTTGAAGGCGGCGAACACGCGCTTCAGCCCCGGGGCCAGCAACTCGCGGAACGTGCGGGGCGACATCAGCGGCGCCTCACGCGAAGCGTAGTCGTCGCCGGTGAAGACGAAATCGGCGCCCAGGCGGGCACACTCCCGCGCGTAGGCGGCGTTCAGCTCGACCGACATCGCGACCAGGCCGCGCACCAGGTCCGGCTCGGCCGCCAAGGTCAGCAGCCAGTTCTGGAAACCCATCAGGTTGCGCGGCAGCGAGAACACGTCGTTCACGTGGACCCCGATGGCCAACTTCCCCTTGTACGCGGCAACCAGCTTCTTGAGGCTTTCGAAACGCCATGGGGCGAGCGGGTCGGGCGGCTCGTAGTTGTTCAGGTCGTCGAGCGTCTTGATGGGGCCGTCGACCGCGAACAGGTGCTCCTCCTCCGTGCGTTCGAGAATGATGCCGTACTCGGTACGGTAGCGGCCGGGGGCGATTTCCTCGCGGCGAACATCGGGCTGCGTCAGAATGGCATCCAGCCCCATGCGCAGCGTAAACTCTTCCATGGAACTGCCCGGGAGGATCGCCTCGCGCACGTGCCGGTCGAGAATCCACTCGAAGTGGGGTACGCGGTCCGGCTCCTCGTTGCGAAGCGCCGTCATCACGCGCTCGTACGATGTCATCTCTGCCATAATGGTCTCCAAAAACGTGGTCGTGGAACGATGGTATGCTAACCGCCTCGCAGCAGTGCCCAGGTAAGCAGAACGACGAGCAGCAGCAGGACGGGCACAACTCCCCACAGCAGCACCGTAATGAGCACGGCGCGCGCTTCGGTAGTCGGCACAACCTGGCTTGGGCTGTCGTCCTCGCCGTCCTCGCCTATCTGGCGTACTGGGGGAGGTGCGGGCGGTGGCCGAATGGACGTCGACGGCATGGACCATGGCCCCGTCGCCCATGGAGCCAATCGCGCGATGACCTCCCGCGCCGAGGGAATCCGCCGGGCAGGGTCCTTCGCCAGCATGTCGGCCATGACGTCGACAAACGCGTTGCTGAGCGACGGATTCAGCCGCCGCGGGTCGACCGGCCGGAATTCCTCGTGTGCCCGCGCCTTGTCGGCCGTGGAGCCCCCCGGGAAGGGAACACTACCGGTAACGGCATAATAGAGGGTGCCGCCCAGAGAGTAAATATCCCACAGGGGCGTGGGATCCCACGGGCTCTTCACATGATCGGGGGAAATGTAGTCGGCCGTGCCAACGATTTTTCCGAACCGCGGATCGCTCTTCTCATTGGCATCGACGGGACCGGCCAAGCCGAGGTCGGAAAGCTTGGCGTGGCCGTCCGGCATCACCAACACGTTGCCCGGCTTCACGTCGCGATGGATCAACCCCTGCTGATGGGCATGGTGCAGGCCTTCGGCTACATCGCAAATGATGCGAGCGGCCGTTTGCATGTCGAGCGGGCCCTGACGACGAACCAGCTTATGCAGGTCGAAACCCGGAACATACTCCGTTACCAGGTAATGGACGTTGCCGTCATGGCCGGCGTCGATGGCTTGCACCAGGTGCTTATGGTCCAGGCTGGCGAGAGCCTGAATCTCGCGAGTGAAATTCCTGACGGCCTCCGGGGTCGACTTTGCACGCGGTAGAACCTTGATGGCAACGACGCGTCCGAGCACCTTGTGCTCTGCCTTGAACACCTGGCCCATACCGCCTTGGCCAATGGAGTCGATAATGCGGTACGGCCCGAGCGTGAACTTGGTTTGCCCGTCGAGCAGTTGCTTGGCCTGCCACGCGTTCAACTTCCCCAATTCCACGAGGCGGTCGGCAAGTTGCCTGTCGGTGGGCGGGGCATTGTCGCGGTCCTCGCCGTCCGACCAGCGGATGCCGGCGCGCGCTTCCTCAATCTCCTGCTTCGTCAGGAGATCGCTCTGGATCGCGCACTTCTCGAATTCCGAAATCGAATTCTGCTCAGCCACCAAACGGTCTCTTCTTCAAATGGCCGTCTATGAACCCACGTAACCATTCACGCGGCGGAAATCAGCTCTTCCGTTTCGGGGTGCAGGCCGCTCCAATGTAGTAGGCACACGCCGTTGTGCCGTCCCCAGGAGAAGCAGTCTGCACCCAGAAACGGAAGCGGTTCCCGTTTCGGGCGCGACAAACCTTTCTCGTTTCTGGAGTGTGAAGCTAACCGGTTACGTCGCTTTCGGCAAGGGGCCAGTAGGTTGGGAGGGGGGCAATTGCCTCAAAATCATGGGCGCCCACAGGGTGCTGAATCCGCAATCGCCTCGCATGCAACGCAATACCCCGAGGAAACGGGTCCTCGCTTCCGTACTTCCGATCGCCCGCGATGGGGAAACCATGATGGGCAAGTTGGAGGCGGATCTGATGTTTTCGGCCCGTCAGCAAACGAATTTCCAGCAAAGAATTCCCTTGCCATGATCGTAATCGGCGATACCGAAGTTGGGCAAGCTTGGCACCCGAAAGCTCCGAACCGACAATGCGCATTCGCCGATGTCGCTCGTCGGATGCCACCCAATCAGCGTATTCGTCTTCCGCCGGTTGCACCCGGCCGCTTACTAGCGCCCAATAGCGTTTTTCCACGCTCCCGTCGCGGAACTGCTCGGTCAACCGGCGAGCGGCTTTCGACGTGCGCGCGAACAGGACCACGCCGGTGACCGGTGCATCGAGCCGGCTGACAACCCCCAGGTATACGTTGCCCGGCTTATCATATCGATCCTTCACGTACCGCTTCGCGACGGTCAATAAGGTTTCGCTCCCGCCGGGCGTGCCCATGGTCGGAAGCATGGCCGGTTTGTTCAGCACGAGCAGGTGGTTGTCCTCAAAAAGGACCTCCAGCCGGCTGGGATCGAGGTTGGAAGACGGCATGCTAGCGGCACTCACGGTCGCAAAGACGGGACGACTATACTATACTGTGTGGTGCGGTTTCGCATATACCCCTGGATCACCCATGAATCCACCCCCTCCACGACTGATCCTCGCCAGTCGGTCACCGCGCCGCCGCGAATTGCTTCGGCAGGCAGGATACCGGTTCGACGTCGTGGTTCCCGACGGCGTCGATGAGCGACAGCATTCGGGTGAACTGCCCGAGGCGCTTGTGGCCCGGCTCGCACACGAGAAGGCCGCCGACGTGGCACGCCGCGTAGAACGGGCGCTCGTACTCGGGTGCGATACGGTCGCGGAATGTGGCGGGCAAGTCCTCGGCAAGCCGCGCAACCGCGACCATGCCCGCGAGATGCTCCTCGCGCTGAGCGGCCGCCCGCATCGCGTCCTCAGCGGCCTTTGTC
>SKZG01000393.1 GCA_007127495.1 Planctomycetales bacterium | reverse complement strand
GTTCTGGACTACAAAAGGGTAAAAGTACAGCCTTATGAGCTTATTGATATGCTGATAGACCAGGGTATAGAGCACAACCCCGAAGCCATAGGCATTGAGGAAGCGGTATTTGCCAAGATGCTTTCCTATCTGATGAACCAGAAGATGGCTGAACGGGGGGTTCATTTTAGGATTATCCCCATAAAGCCCAACTGGACACGTTCAAAGGAGATAAGGATTATGGCCCTTCAGCCCATATTTGAATACCGCCAGATTAAGGTTAAGAAAGAGCATGCCGAGCTTATAGACGAGCTTCTGCGTTTCCCCAAGGGGGCACATGATGATGTCATTGACGCACTTGCCTATCAGGTTGATATGTGGACTGTCCCCACACCCGAAGAGGTTGAGAAGGACAAGACAGGAAGTTTCCAGTGGTGGATGGATTTGGCTAAAGAAAAACAGCCTAATATAAGCGTGGGAAAATATATACCAAAGGATAATTATGTCAACACAATTAACTAAAACCGATTCTGGCCTGTGGCTGGCACGCATTGATGCCGCAGGCAAGCATTTTAAGGAGAACTTTTACGAAAAGGCAAAGAAGTTAAGGAAATTCTACAAGGGTGAGCATTTTCCTGACAGTATGGCAGACTACACCACAGTCATAAACTACTGCTTTTCCATTGTAAAGGCCATACTTCCGCAGGTATATTATCAAGATCCCTACCTTTTTATCACTGCGGCCGATGAGACCACTGATACTGAATCGGTAAGTGCTGCTGAAGCCATATTAAATTATTTCTGGCTTAAAGCAAAAACTAAACGCCAGATTAAAAAAGTGGTACTGGACGCCATGATATACGGTTACGGTATCTTAAAACAGGGCTACCATACCAAGACGGTTAAAAACGATGTAACCGAGACTGCTGCCGACTACACTGAACTCATAGAGGAAGAATACCCTTACAGCATACGCACAAGCCCCTTAGATGTCGTATTTGACACCTCTCACACCGACCTTGATTACAAGAGGTGGATTGCCTGTAAGTATTACCTCCCCTTATCCGAGGTCAAGAAAAAATATAACAACACTTCCAATATCAAGGGCGATTTCACCAGCCTTGCCAGTTCCAGGGATATAGAGGATTTAAAGATTGGCAAAAAATATCATGATGATTTTAAGATGGTTAAGCTCTGGGAAGTGCAGGATTTGGTTGAAGGCATGATTTATGTGGTATGCGAAGAAGAAGAGGGCAAATACTTGCGGAAGGAAGAATGCCCTTATGAGATACCTGGAGGAAATTACAGGTTTCTTATGTTCAATGAAGTGCCTGACGAGATATTTCCCCTATCTGATTTATCCCAGATAAAAGATTTGAACATGGAACTTAACAAGACCCGTAGCCAGCTACTGAACCACAGGGCAAAAAGCCAGAGAAAGATTTTCTACGAAGAAGGTATATTTGCCAACGATAAGGCAAAGAAGGATTTTCTTAATGAAGATGATATGGTGTCAGTTGCATTAAGAGACGGCAGGTTAAAAGATGGGGTACAGCTTTTTAACCCCCAGATGGTTGATGCCAACCTTTATAACATTGACCTTGTATTAAGAGATGATATTAATAACGTTTCAGCGGTAGGCTATCAGCAGAGGGCAGCAGAAAGCCCCACAGAGAAAACAGCTACAGAAGCCCATATCCTTGACCGTAACGCAAACCTTAGAAATTCAGAGAGGCTTGATGCGGTATCAGACTTTTGCGTGGATGCTGCAAGGGGTATGCTGAAGATTTTACAGGAGTATTTGACTGACGAAGTGGCAGTAAAGGTTGCTCAAAAAGGCGATGATAGGTGGGAGAAATTTAACAAGGACTCCATTAAGGGAGAATTTAACATAAGGATTGATGTAGGTGCTACCGCCAAGCCCAATACTGGCGAGGACAGGGCCATGATAGCCGAATTTGCCCAGACCGCACTTGGGTTGCAAAGACCTGACGGAAGCCCTGTAATAAACCATGAGGGACTGGCTAAAGTGCTGGCAGAGAAATACAGGTTCACCGAAGAAGAGATTGAAAAGATGTTGGGCGAGGTTGAAAAAGAAGAAGAGAAGCCCCCCGAAGAACCCCCGCAGGAAGGCGAACCTTCCCCTGAAGAGATGGCACAGATATTGGCTATGATGGGTGGGGGACAGGGTATGCCTCCAGGAGCACCGCCGATGGGCATGGCTCCCCAACCGCAACCAGCACCTGAACCTACATTAGAAGAATTGCTTATGATGGGAGGAGGTTATTAGATGCAGCTGGCAGACTTTAAATGCTTAAAATGCGGACAATTACAAGAGGACTTGCCGATAGGCGGAACATATAATTGCAGTTGCGGAAACACCATGAAGAGGGTATTTGGATTTTCAAAGCCCCCTGAATTTATACCTGGCTACTATGAGAACTTTGAGGATAAACCAATATACATTGAATCAAAAGACCAATTTAAGCGTGAAGCAAAAAAAAGGAATTTGGAACAAGTACACTAAGGAGGAACAATGCCAGAACAGATTGAACGTTGTGTAATGGCTTTAATGAACGATCCTGAATTTGTCCCCGAACCAGGGAGGTCAAAAGAGGAGAGTGCATGGGCTATATGCACAGCACAATACCAGGAATCAGAAGCAGTTGCCCAAACACTGGAGGGCGGGGGCATAGAAGAGCCCATACTTTAATTTTATTAATTCACTAAAGAAGAAGGAAGGTAAAAAATGCCATCAGAAGAAGAAACCAACAACCCTGAAGTCCAGGCAGAGGAACAAGAGCAGGCTCAAACCTCTGATGTAGAGGAAAGCCAAGCTCCTTCCACCGAGCAGGAACAAGGGACTGGCGAAGAGGACAAGCAACCCGAGGCGGACTTGTCGGCAGAAGAAGGCGAAGAAGCAGCACCATTTACAGACAAGGTTGACCCAAACAAGCTCTCACCAGAGCTCCAGAAGGTCTATAAGAATATGCAGGCGGACTACACCAGAAAGACGCAGGAAATTAAGTCCATAATGCCCAAGTACCAGGAAGCTGAACAGGCAAGGCAGGTATTACAGCAGTTATGGGCAGACCCTGAATTTCAGAAATGGAGAGCTACAGAGACAGAGCGAAGGCAGCAGGCACAGCAGGAACCTGACTATGACAACATGACTGAAGAGGACAGGTATAAGCACTACGAGGAGAAAATCAAATCCCTTGAAGATAGGCTTAATCAATCCCAGCAGACTTATGGCACTTTCATTAAGCAGGCACAGATGGAGAAAGCTCAAAAGACAATAAATGATTTCAGGGCTAAACATCCTGAAGCAAAAGAAGAAGAGCTTGCCAGGCTTGCACCGGTTATAAGACAGCATGGGATTAATCTGGAGCAGGCTTATACGCTGACCTATCCAGACAGGTTCAAACAGCAGGCAGTAGATAAGGCAAGGAGTGAGTTGCAGGCTAAAAAGAAAGCCAACCTTGAAACTGGAGGCGGTACACAGGCTTCACCGCAGATACCAGACAAACCTTCTTTAGACCAGGCTCTTGCAATGGCTAAAAAGGAGCATGGTTATAAATAGCAAAGCAAAAGATAGAAGGAGATAACAATGCCTGGAAACACAGATTATAATACGTTGTTTTCAACGACACTGAAAAACTATCGGAAAACCCTGGCAGATAATATATTTAAGCACAACTTTGTGTTCAACTATATGTTTGAAAAGGGCAGAACCGATATGCAGAATGGCGGGTATTCCATCATACAGCCGATAATGTATGGGGAGAGCACCGCCAAGGGATGGTATTCGGGTTATGACAGCTTAGATACCACACCGCAGGAAGGCATCACAGCAGCAGAATATAAGTGGAAGCAGGCTTTTGCCACCATTACCATATCTGGTGAAGAAGAGAGGAAGAACAATGGCGAGCAGGCTCTGATAAACCTGCTGAAGGCAAAGATACAGCAGGCTGAAAAATCACTTGAATCACAGTTTGCAAAGGCCCTGTTTGCGGAAGGTTCGGGAGACGAGATGAACGGACTGAAGCATTTTATGCAGGACGATCCTACCGGCAGCGAGGAAATAGGCGGTATCAACCAGTCTACCAATACCTGGTGGAGAAACTATACCTACCAGTGCACCAGGTCAAGTGCAGATTACGATACCATAGTGGCTGACATGATGAAGCTCTATAACAGGACAAGGGATGGGTCAGACCATATTGACCTTATTGTTACTGACATCACTACTTTTGAAGAGTTTGAGAAAGCTCTTACTACCACAGTAAGGTTCCATCCTGGAATGACCGATACCAAACTGGCTGAAGTAGGATTTGACAACTACAAGGTTAAAGGGGCTACCCTTAGCTGGGACGAAGAGTGCGAGGCTGAAAAAGCATACGGGATTAATACAGATTACTTAAATTTTGTAGTACATCCTGATGCCAACTTCACCAACACACCATTTGTTACCCCTGAAAACCAGGATGCCAGGACTGCAAAGATACTGTGGATGGGCAACCTAACCTGCTCTAACAGGAAACGACAGGGAAAACTCTACAGAACATCTGGTTCATAATTAAAACCCCTGAATGAGGGCTAAAAGGGTGCGGGGAAGGGGCGACGTTATAGGCGACCTTCCCCAATAACCTTAAAAGTTATAACAATAAAGGAGATAAAATGAGATTTCAGAGATTAAAAAGAGGTGGAGCAGAAAAAGTATATGCCACCTTTAAGAACAAGGAAGCAAGACAGCTTTTACCTGGTGAGCCGGTATGTGTTGATTTTGTAACGGACAAAGACGGTTCAACCATAGCAGAACCAGCTAATACTTCAGTTCACTTTCCCGCAGGCGTGATAGTTAAGACTATCGGCACAAGCGGAAACTTTGATGACACTGGAGAGATACTGGTTTACGGCTATGCAGAGAAAATAAAGGTTAATGCAGCAGACACTATAAACGCTGGAGACCCCCTGTCTATCGTGGCAGGAAGTTCAAGCTTTGTAGATATGTCTGTAACCACTGAAGGTGAAGCCACTGACGCAGAGCTGGTTGAACTTGCTAATTGTATAGCAATAGCAGGAACTACCATAGGTGCTTCTACTGAAAATCAGACCATAGGAGGGTTTGTAAGGGCACTGTAGGATAATCAAATACTACGGGGAGGTTGAAATTCCTCCCCAAACTTTTTAATACGGAGGAGGCATAAGTGGAAAAAGTTTTAATCTATATTCCTACAGCAACCGCAAAGCACGACAGTAAGGCTGTAGAGAGCCTGTATTACCTGCTCTCGGACTGCTGGTCAAGGAAGAAGGATGGGTATG
>SKZG01000278.1 GCA_007127495.1 Planctomycetales bacterium | reverse complement strand
TGTTCAAACCGTGGGCAAATACGCTCTGCCGGTTGTTGGCCATGTTGATGCCCATGCTGGGGCTGTCGAGGCTGTTGACACGATAGTCCACCATGGACGATCCGCGGGCGATCGAGTTGATCCAGAATCCGGTCCAACCGACCTTTGCCGAGATGTGCCGGGTGAGCTGGTAGTGCAAGTTGCACCGGATTTCCCAGGCAGGGCTGAACACGACGGTGGTCTCGCGATGGCTGAAGCCCTGAGAGCCGACCGCGTCCGGGCGGCCGTAAACGAACGTGGTGGGGTCCAGCTCGGAGCCGAGGATGCCGGTTTGTGTGATATTCTGGTTGTTGATGCCGGCAAAGAAGCGACCTTCGGCCGAGACCCGCCACGGCCCGTGCTGCCGGAACCACCGCATACCGATTTGCGGCCCGACCACGTTGTTGTCGGCCCGGGTGTCCCAAAGGCTGTAGTCCAGCGAACCAAACGGATTGCCATCGCCGTTCCCGTTCCCGTTGGCGTCGCCATTGCCATTTTCGTCGTCGTCGACCACGACCTCCTCGGGGGGTGGGAACGTTGAAACCGTGAATTGATCCTGGAACTCCAGATAGCGCGCCCCGCCGAAGAACTCGAAGAATCCACCGTAGTGGAGCTGCCGTGTGCGGTACAGCATGTTCAGCTCGACGTTCCAATGCTTGGTCCGGTTGGTCACGTGCATTTCATTGAAAATGACGGGAAGGTCGAGGAGGCCTGTCTCGGCGTCGGGAATGGGGGGCTCTGCGTCCGGATCGCCTGGGATGAAGTAACGACCTTGCAGAAAGCGCCGCCCGGCGCCGCCGAATTCGGGGTCTTCGAACACCACGCCCACGTTGTTCATGGTCAACTCTTGGTGCTGGGTATTCAGCGTATACGTGCTGACGAACCATCCCCAACGGTCGATCACTCGGCCGACGTCAAATCGCTGGCTGCCGGTCAGGGAGGCAGATCGCAACATGCTTGTGTCGTGCGTATTGGTTTGGATGAACTCATTCCCCGGTATCGGCTGGCCGAACAAGTCGACATTCGGTCCGAACCAGACGGCGCGGGTATTGTCCTCCCATCCGATGGTTGCGGTGGCCGGCCTGCTGACGTTCCAGTACATCTGGTCGAAGACAAAGAAGAATCCTTCGCCCGGCTGAGGCCCTCTTCCGTAAGGCCCGACCTCGGCCGGCGCCCAGAGTTGCAGTTCGCGGAAGTCGTCTGCAACAGCGGGCAGGGCCGCGAGAAAGACCAGCAATCCGACAAACAATGACGAGCGTGTACGGTTCGGCAACATGTCTTTTTCATCCGATAAAGTTGGCACGTACAAGGGGCTTGTGGGTTCCCCTCCACGAGAAACCCGCCCTGGCTGTGACGATAGTATCGGACGTGACGGCCGTAACAGTTGAGCAAGAAAGGCAAGCCTTGCGGGAAAAGCCGGTCGTCCCGGCCGCTCGAACGAAAGGATGCGTAGGGAAGGAAAGCTGGGGAATCAGCATTCTTCGCGAAAACGAAAACTCGGGCCCTCAGGTGCTGTCCTTCGCAGAGCCTACAAAGCGCTCGACCAGGTTGCCGACGGCCGCCAGGCACTCGTTGAGCTTCTCGGCGTCGATCGTCTCCCGCGACACTTGGCGGAAGACCGCTGCGGCAGCTCGCTTTGTCTGCGGGGGCGCGTCGCGCACGATGATCGGGTACATGAAATCCTCTTCATTTTCGATGTGTTTCAGCAAAATGTCGACATAGGCGCGGGCGTGTTCCCCGAAACGCCGGCGCGCGGCGGCTATTTCCTCGGCCTGCAACGCCTGCTCCTCGGCCCGCAACGCCTGTTGATCGTCCTCCCTGGCAGGCGTCGCCGGGTCAAGGTGGTCGGGCTGGCCGGCTGTTGAACGCGAGGCAATGACCTCAACGGCTTCCGCAAGGCCGCGCAAATGGGTTGCGCAACGTTGATGATCGTGGAATGTGCATTTGCCGCTTTCGTGGATTTCGATGCTTTCCAGTCGCACACCCGATGCCGCGAAATAGGCCTCTTCGCGGCGGAAATGCCAGTCTTCGACAAACGTCTGAAAGAAGACGATCGCCTCGTGGACCGCCGTCCAGTCCAAATCGTCGCCGCCGGCCGGACTCGACCATCGTTCGGCCATTCGTTCCAGACAATTCAGCGCCTGCTCGGTGATTCGATGCTCCGCGAAAAGGACGTCTATGGGCTCCGCGTTGACCGATTCAAAGGATCGCAACGAGGAGATTTCGCGGTTCAGCGTCGTCATTTCAGGTTTTTTCCTTAAAGAGCTGCAACCGTTCGCAGGGGGGACTGTAGCCGTTCACAGGGGTACTTTCGCACTTTCGCGGCACAAAGGGCGTTTTCGCCCACGGATGCACCGTTTCCGCCGCGAAAACGGCACCGCCCCCTTCGCATGAAGCGGAGAAAACCGTCCATGCCGCCCCGTGAGCGGTTCCCATGGGCGAGCCGATTCATTTTTGCCAATTATACCTGTTAATAAATGCGCGGGCAACCCCTGGTTGCAGCCACTCGCAGGGAACGGCTTGTGAGCAGGGAAAATCACTTCCGGAAGCGAGGCCTTGGAATATAGCGAGCCAAACGATACTCTTAACAGGAGGAGCGATGTGTGAAACCTTTCGTCATGCACTCCTCCGTGCCAAAAGAAGGACGCCCCGATGATTAACACAAATGGACCAATGCGCGACCCAAATACGGTGGGCCGGCCGATGGAAATCCTCCTGGTCGAAGACGACCTGGAAGATGCCGGACTGACCATTGAGGTGTTGCGGGCGGGCGAGGTGCCCTGCCGCATCTCATTGGTCCGCGACGGCGAGGAGGCCCTCGAGTTTCTTCGTCGCCAGGGGCGCTATGCCCGTGCTCCCCGGCCTGACCTCATCCTGCTCGACGTCAACCTCCCGAAGAAGGATGGCCGCGAGGTACTCACAGAGCTACGCTCCGAACGGGAGCTGCGGCGTATTCCGGTCATCGTCCTCACCGCCTCGACAACCCATCGGCAGATCCTCCAGGAAGAGAACCTCTTTGTCGAAAGCTACCTGATCAAGCCGGTGAACCGCGAGGCGTTTCACGCGGTGGTGAAGTCGTTGCGCAAGTACTTGCTCGATGATATTGTCCTGCCGAAATAGGGCGCTTGCGTGACCGCTTGCAGCCCAGCCGACGGCGGCGTATGGCGACTTCGGCTACGATTGCAGGCTGTGACAGCAGTTGGCAAGGTTACGATCAAGGCCCCAGCGCAAACCCGTGTAGGAAAGCTCAGTCGTGACGGTGCAGTGTTTAATCTCGTTGGGTGCGAACTTCGGCGATCGGAAGCACACCATCCGGGAGGCCTTGGCGAAACTGGCCGGCCATCGCTTGGTGCGGGTACTTCGAGCCAGTCGGATGCACGAGACGCGGGCGATCGGGGGGCCGGCCGGGCAGGCGGATTTTCTTAACGCAGCGGCCGTGCTTCAAACCTCGCTGCCAGCCGCCGAACTGCTGGACTTGCTGCTGCAAATCGAGTCCGAGCTGGGACGCTTGCGCAACGAGCGGTGGGGGCCCCGCCGGATCGACCTCGATTTGCTGCTCTACGGCGATGCGGCCATTACCGAGCCGGGGCTGGTCGTGCCGCATCCGCGAATGGCTTGGCGCCGGTTTGTCCTCGAGCCGGCCGCCGAGATCGCCCCGGAAATGGTGCACCCCACTTCGGGCTGGACAATATTCCAGCTATTGGACCGCCTCAATGCAACGCCGTACTACCTGGCAATTGCCGGCTCGATCGGCGCCGGGAAGACGGAGCTTGCCCGCCGACTCACAGCGCGGGGTGCGGCGCGGCGTGTTGCCGAGGAGGTCGACGTGGAGCGATTGACTGCCTTCTATGCCGACCCGGCTTCCCATGCCTGGCTTATCGAATTACAATTCTTAGAGCAGCGTGAACGCTTGCTGGCGGCCGGGGCCGGCGCGTGGCAGGACCGATCGGTGCCGACGGTGAGCGACTTCTGGTTCGACCAGTCGGCCGCGTTCGCGCGTGTGTGGCTTGCACCAGAGCAATATGCCCGGTTCGAGGCTCGGTTTGAGGCCGCGCGACGTAAAGTGGTTCGCCCACGGCTGGTTGTGCTGCTCGAATCGACCGGTCGGCAACTGCACGATCGAGTCCTCCGCCGGGGCCGGGCCTGCGAACGCGGTTTGACGGCTGACACGCTGGAACGCATTGCCCGTGCGGTCGACCGGCAGACGCGCCGTCCCGACGTGGGGCCGGTGCTGCGAGTCGAAAGCGAAAACTGGGAGGCCGCCGTCGAGGAGGTTTCGGCCGCACTCGATGCCATGGCGTAAGATGATCCTGAAAGCTACCAATTTGTCGTCACAACCCAAGATCGTCACCACGGTCGACGCGCTGCGTCAAGCCTTGCGCCAACCGCGTCGGGCGCTTGGCCGGATCGGGCTGGTGCCCACAATGGGTGCGCTGCATGAAGGGCATTTGAGCCTGGTACGCGCCGCCGGGGATGAGTGCGACGTCACGGTTGTTTCGATTTACGTCAATCCCAGCCAGTTCGCGCCCACCGAAGATCTTGCCCGATATCCGCGCAGGCTCGAAGCCGACCTCGAAGCGCTGGGCGGCTGCGGCGCCGACCTGGTGTTTGCCCCGGACGATGCGGAGGTGTATCGGCCCGGGCACGCGACGTGGGTTGCGGTGGGCGGCGTTGCCGACGCGTGGGAAGGCCGGTTGCGTCCCAACCATTTCCGCGGCGTGGCCACCGTCGTGCTGAAACTGTTTCAGATGGCGCAGCCCGACGTCGCTTTCTTCGGCCAAAAAGACTTCCAACAACTGCAAGTGGTCCGGCAGATGGTCGCCGACCTCAACGTGCCGGTCGAGGTGCGCGGGTGTGCTACGGTGCGCGAGCCGAACGGGCTGGCCATGAGTTCGCGGAATGCGTACCTGAGCCCCAACGCCCGCCGCAGGGCTCGGGCTTTGTCGCAAAGCCTGGTGCGGGCCGAGGAGCTGGTGGCCGGGGGCGAGCGCGACGCGAGCGAAATCGTCCGGCAGATACACGAGGTCGTCCAGGCGGCCGCGCCCGTCGAAATCGATTACATTGCCCTGGTGCATCCGGAAACGCTGGAACCGATCGCCGAGGTCGCTGGGTGTACCGCCGTCCTGTTGGCCGTGAGGATCGAGGGAACGCGACTGATCGACAACACCCTTCTTACCCCTCCGTCCGCCTGACCCCGCGGCCTCACAATGCGACAAACGCTCTTTTTCATTCCGAATCATCTTGGTGGCATTCCGGTTTTCGGCTTTGGGCTGTTTTTGTTCCTTTGGGGCCTGCTCAG
>SKZG01000330.1 GCA_007127495.1 Planctomycetales bacterium | reverse complement strand
GTTGCCTAACGCTTAAAGCCGCTACAAGCCGAATAAACGATTGTCACGCGTTGGTGTCTTGTAGGGGGGAATTGCTCATGCGGGGTCGCGCTTGCGCCGGAATCGGAGCGCTTTTGGTTTGGCTTTGTGGATCGGGGGTGGTCATCGGCCAGGACTGGGCCGTTCCGCCCGAGGCCGGCGCGGCGGTCGCTTCCGACGTGGCGGACGATCCGCCCTTCCTGGAAGACGCCCCCGCACCCACCTTCGGGCCACTTCAACCGGCCCCCGGACCGCCCATGCCGGAAATCCCCGAAACTACCGTGGTCGGGCAGCCGAGTCCGTTTCCCGCGACTCCCCTTGGCGACGACACGGTCCTGGCGCCGACACGCACCGAGACCCTGGCCGGACGGACCGGCAGCTCTCTGACGGTTGTCACCCGCCAACAGATTGTCGATAGCCGTCACACCGAGGTGTCCGAGGTCCTGCGCGGCGTGCCGGGGCTCGACGTGGTCCAGCAGGGGGGGCCGGGCGGCGTCACGTCGGTGTTCATGCGCGGGGCCAACTCGAACCATACCAAGGTGCTCATCGACGGCATCCCGGTCAACGATCCGAGCAGCGCCGGTCGGGCATTCAACTTCTCGCTCCTCTCGGTCGACAATATCGAACGGATCGAGGTCCTGCGCGGACCGCAAAGCACGCTCTACGGATCGGACGCCATTGGCGGCGTCATCAACGTCATTACAAGACGCGGCGAAGGTCCGCTGTCATTTGAAGCCGAGTTGATGGGCGGAAGCTACGGCACCAGCCGCAAAGCCATTGGCGCCAGCGGCGGCACCGACGAGTATCACTATTCGTTCGGCGCCTCCTACCTGCGAAACGACGGCTTCACCCAGGCTGCCAGGCGGCTAGGGAACACGGAGCGGGACGGGCTGCGCGATGCCAATTTCTCGGGCCGTTTCGGATGGACGCCGTCGGAGAACTTCGACGTCGACTACGTCTTCCGGTACATCGACCAGGATGCCGACATCGACGATGTCGACTTCTTCACCGGGCCGGTCGACGCCTTCGACCGGCAAGTGCGGACCGATGCCTTCTTCAACCGGCTGCAAACCCGGCTTGTGCTGCTCGACGGCTTCTGGGAACAAAAAGCCGGCTTCGCCCTGAGCGACTACCAGCGGCTCGATACGGATCCGGGCTTCTTCGATCCGCAGTTTGTCGGCCAGTCGCGGACCTTCGACTATCAGAACAACTTCCGCCTGGGCGAGAACCACGTGCTCACCGCCGGCTTCGATTATCTGGACGAGAGCGGCGGCATTTTCGCCCTCTCGGAACGCACACAGTACCAAACCGGCATTTACCTTCAAGACCACGTCGAATTGGCTGAGCGATGGTTCCTTACCGCCGGCTTTCGCTGGGACGACCATAGTTCCGCCGGATCCGCCGAGACGTATCGGGTCACCGCCCGCCACTTGCTGCCCGGAAGGGCAACCGCGCTGCACGGAAGCATTGGCACCGGCTTCCGGGCGCCCTCGCTGGAGGAACGCTTCAACAACTGGGTGGGCAACCCCGACCTGCGGCCCGAAACCAGTTTCGGCTGGGACTGCGGGGTGGAGCGGTCGTTCTTCGGCGATCGGCTGGTGGTGGACGCCACCTACTTTCGGAACGATTTCACCAACCTGATCCAGTTCTTTCCCACCGGCCCGTTCACCGGCGAGCTGCGCAACGTGGGAAGCGCCTTTTCGAGCGGGGTGGAAGTGACCACGACGTGGAGGCTCGATCCCCGCACCACCTTGGCGGCCAACTACGTGTACACCTTCACACGCGATCGCGAAACCGGCTTGGAACTGCAGCGCCGCCCCCGGCACAAGGCCGCCTTTCGACTGACCCGGCAGCTCTGGTGCGATCGGGCCAGGCTGCACGCGAACCTGTTGTACGTCGGGCAGCGACGGGACTCGGTCTTCACTTTGAACGAGTACGTCCGGCTCGATCTGGCCGGCACCTATCAGCTATCGCGCGGGTGCGAACTGTTCGCCAGAATCGACAACGTGCTTGACGAAAACTACGAAGAAGTGTGGGGCTACGAGACAGCCGGAATTTCGGCCTACGGCGGCGTCAACCTCCGCTGGTAGCCGGCCCGGCGATGGTGAATCGCACGGGGACGGCAATGTGCCGGACGGGCTGCGAGGGGTCGGAGGAAAACCTCCAGCGACGCACCGCCTCCATGGCGGCCTCGTCCAACGCGGCGGCCCCACTGCTGCCCGATAGTTCAACGGAAACGACCGCTCCGTCAGGGCCCAGCGCCACGTGCAACAGCACGCGACCCGTTTGCCTCGCGGCCAGCGCCTCGGGCGGATAGGTGGGCGCCGGATTGTAAACCGGCGAAGCGATCTGCGCAGTGGCCCCCTGCGAGGGACGCGAGGCACTCGACGCCGCCGAGGCGGCCGAGGCAGGCGCCATCGTTGTGAGCAGCCGATCCCGACACGCACTCGTCTTGGACAGGCTCGCCGCCGGAGGCGCCCCAACCTGCGGCGTGGTGGCGGGGCGAGCATCCAACGCCGCCCGCGGCGACGCAACGCCCACCATGTCGGGTGAAATCCGCCCCGGCTCGGATGCGCGCGTGGGCAATTCCGGAAGCCGCCTCCCGACCGATACCGCCGCAACGGCTTCGGGCAGCGGCGCGGGCTCCCGCGACTCCGCCGGCTGCGGCCTTGGCGGCAACTCGGGCTGCGCCGGCGCCAGTTCGATCTCGACGGCCGGCTCCCACGGCGACGAGGCAACCGACGCCTGCAATGCAAGCGAGGCCTTGCCCGACTCGACGGGAAGCCAATGGGCAGATACCGCCCACGGCGCGACCGCCAGCCACGCGAGCACACCCACGTGGCCCGCCGCGCTCGCGCCAAGCGAGGCGCCGACGCGCGACCACATCGACCACCGCCACATGGACTCTGCCCTCCGCGCCGCCGGCACGATCAAGGGCAGATCGACCACCGCAGGCAGAGTGCCGCGTCGCGTCGCGGGCAGGGGCTCGCGAACTGGTGCGAAACATTCGTTCATCGCGCAGGTCATTGGCGGCCTCGGGAAATCGTCTTGGAACGGCCTCGTTTACCGGTCGCAACCGACCCGCGGCAAGCCCGCCAATCGTGGCGAGCCGTTTCGGCAAGGCGGCGCGCATTCGAGGGTGTACATCAGCACCATTCCACCCGTCGCGGAATGGGTGCCGTCCGGCGTTGGTAGGTCTTCTGACTCCCGGACTCGCAGCTTTGCGCGACGCCATGTCGCGCTAGGCCGCCTGCTGCATCCCGGCCTTCTCATCGCCGGCGGCCGACACTTCAGCCGAACCGTACAGCGACAATGGCCCTCAAGAGCGGATGCTTTTTCGCGCCCGGTCACAGCGGCGGGGCCGTCCCGGATTTTCACCGGAGTTCCCTGTTGCGTCGGCCCTTCCCACGGGAAAGGCCGACCACCAACGCACTATGACAGCCATCAGTCTATCAGGCATCATTCTGGCTGTCAAACCGAACCTCGCAAACATTTCTGATCTGCTGGATCATCTGAAATGCGGGACGCCGAAATCCCCTCGCGCGGGGGTCGCATGAATGCAACGTGAGGCGGTAGCGCCTTGGTTGCAGGCACCCCACTTATCGGCACAATCGCCTGCTATGTGACTCTACGCACTCCACTGCGGATCGGGCCGGCCGAGTATCTCGGGCGCGACCCCCCGCTGGAACTCGGTCACCCGAGCCGTGGCGGCCTTCACGGCAGTCGCATCGGGCAGCGCTTCGAGCGTCAGCTCGAACGTGCGCCGCTCACCCGGCTTCAGCACCGCAACCCGGCCGTGCTGCTTCTCGAACGATTTTCGGTTCGGGAAGTTGATGGCCGGCTCCAAGCCGGTCACATACCCGTCCTGTTCCGCCTGGGTGTTCTTCCACAGCACGAAGTAGGGCAACTGCTTGGTGTTGTGCCGCAGCGCGACGCCCTGGCTGCCTGCTTCGTTGTGCAGCACGGCCTCGGTGTTTCCATCGCCGTCGGCGCACAGCTCGAAGAAGTGGGCCACTTCGGCCAACCCGGGGGTCGGCGGGCCGTACGTGTCCCATTCCTGCAAGTCGCCCTTGGCCACCACGTCGCGCGGGGCCAGTTTGCGCACCGGCAGAGCGACTTTCGAACCGGGATCGAGCAACGGCGCCCCCAGGTTCACGTGGTAAAGCAGCTCCAGGTCGTTCTCCTCGGCCGAGATGTTGCTCACCGCGTCGGTTACCGTCAGGCTGGGCTCGTTCACACCGGTGGTGACGGTCGATTCGAGGCGCAGGTTGTTTCCGAAGAGGCGCGCCTCGTCGACCACGCCGCGCACGGAAATTGTGCCCTCGTCGCCGTCGATGGTCACTTCGAGCGTATGGGCCGGGATGTTGGCGATCTTGCCGTGCAGTCCGTAGAGCAGGGTTCCCTGCTCATTGAACTCCGGCGCCCCGTTGCTCTCCAGGCCGCAGCGCACGAGGAGTTCGTCGAACCCGTCCAGCCACCCGATTCCACTCGGGTCGCTCAGCCGGACCATGCTGGGGTGTACGGGACCGTTGACCGGCGATTTCCAACCGAGTTGGAGCGGTCCGAGCGATGCCCGCCAAATGCCCATTCCGCGCGTCGGGATGACCGTGAAGCGGAGCCGGCCATTGTTGACCTCGACCACCTCGACGCCGCGCCGACTGCCCGCACTGAGCACCCGCTTCGTGACGCAATAGCCGGAGGCCGCGCCGCCGACGTCCCTCGGCTCGATTACGATTTGATCGACGTAAATGTCCTGCCGCGGGTCGGCTAGGGTCCACGTTTTTCGGGCCATGGGGTCCTCCTTTTCTCTGCTTGGGTTCAGTCTTTTCGCGGCCATGTCGGGGCCGGCCTTGCCAACCCCGAGTTTACGCATTTCCTTTCCCGTCTGCCAGGGGCGGGCAATCCTGCCCGCCTGACGGCTTCCAGCAGGCAGCTCGATTGCTCGATCAGCCGTACGCGACACCACGTCCCCCCCTTGCATGCGGGTTTTGCGCGGGATACAAAGGCGGTAAAGATTGGGGGCTCGGCGCATGCAACTCATTCGGGCGGGCAAGGGCGCGCATACGAGCTTCGATTTGCCCACGGTCGGCCTGCACGTCCCTGAGCGGAGCCCGGGCGGTACACGAGTGCGTAGCCAAAGAATGGCCGACGACGGGGGAACTGAGTATTTGAGACCGCGGAGATTGCCCCATGAGCGCTAAAAACCTTTCGCTGAAAGCATTTTCGTTGTTCCGAGAGGTGGAATTGGCCTTTTCGCCCGGGCTCAATGTGCTGATTGGCGCCAATGCGACCGGCAAATCCCACCT
>SKZG01000555.1 GCA_007127495.1 Planctomycetales bacterium | reverse complement strand
GTACGGTAGAAGTCATTGAGCGGATAACGCTTCGGCCGGCCCTCGGCGTCGGTCAGCAGCGGCACCGAGGTGTCCATCACGCCCATGTCGTCGACGAGGAAGACCACGACATTGGGGGGCGGAGCAGCGACGGCGGGCAGAACCGTCGCGCTCAGCGCAAGGACCCAAAGGCCCGCCAGCGCCGTGCGGCACACCAGGGAACGGAGCCCGGCCGAGGTGGACGCCAAGAAGGTGAAGGGAGGGAGCTGTTTCATGGTCGTTCCTGTCTTTAGTGTTTGGGGGGTTCGATGGGAAGCGGCTTCAGGCCCAATGGGTTGGCGACCCACCGCCATCTTATCCCCTGGCGAGCACGGACACAAGCGCGCCGGCCATGCCCTAACCGTGTGTCGTGGGAATGGCCTCGATGAGTGCGCGCAAGGCCCTGTTGACGGCTTCAGGCGTCGTGAACACCTCGGACACGTCGGGGTCCAACGCCACCACGAGACGCCCCTTGTCCACGCGCGATGCGAACCGATTCGGTTTCGCCTTGGAATAGTCGAACCGGTATTCATCGCGAAGTTCGTCGCTTGCACGCCGTTTGGCCTTGCGGGCGCGATTCTGACTCCCACGCTTCTACGAAGAATGAAGTTCGCATGGCTGCCCGCGGTTGTCAGGCTCGTCAGTCGTTCTCGCGCGGTGCATCGGCGTCGAGGAGGACTCGTGCCGCCGGGCTCGCGGACGGGGGGCGGCGAAACCCATTCGCAACCAAGGGAGCCATATCGAAACGAAATCCTTTTTCCGTAGCGACCTTTCCGGCCCGCTGCGCCAGCTCCGTCCCGTCAACGCGCTGCGGCGAAGGCTTTGCCAGGAAGATCCGATTGCCGGCTCCGGGGACCTCGACAATGATCAGGTCGTCGAACACGTCTTGATAGGTCTGCACCATCGAATCGTATAGAGGATTCGAGTACGCACTGTGAACGTTCGCGACGACGACTCCCTCGGGCGTTACGACCCGCCGCACCGCCAGCAGAAACTCTCGCGTTGCCAGCCGGAAAGGAATCGCTTCGGGTCCGTAGGCGTCGAGAAAGATGATGTCGTAGGAACGGCGTCCCTCTTCGATGAACTTGCGCCCGTCCTCAACGTGCACTCGCAGGTGGGCATCCGGCCGGAAGGCGAAATAGGTCCTGGCCACATGCACGACTTCAGGATCGATCTCGACCACGTCGATGGTGGTTTGCGGATAGTAACGGTGGAGAAACGTCGGCAGCGTGCCGCCACCGAGCCCGATCACCAGCATGCGTTCCGGCTTGGGAGCAAACGCGAGCCCGACCAGCATGCCCTTCAGGTAAGGAAGCTCGAGATGCTCCGGATCCCCCACCTTCGCAACGCTTTGTCGGAGTCGCCGCCGCCCTGCATCGAACGACAGCGTTCGCAGGCCCTGGTCGTCCTCTGTGACGAGGATGTTGTTGTACGCGGAGGTGCTCCGGTAAAGGATCCTCTGCTCGCCCTGCACTTGCGTGCAGCCGAGGGCAATCGCCAGGAGCCCCAGAATGAAATGCCTGTGTTTCTTCATGGCGGTTTCCAGGCGGGAGGGTGAGTTCTCGTTACGGGCTTTCTGGGCGTCGGTGGCTGGAATGGATCATTGACAGGCAG
Organism: Planctomycetales bacterium; assembly: GCA_007127495.1. GTDB lineage: Bacteria > Planctomycetota > Planctomycetia > Pirellulales > Thermoguttaceae > PWXP01. The sequence continues at coordinate 3,692 of SKZG01000555.1, read as the reverse complement.
ACCTGTCGCGGAATATGCAATCGACTTACCCTAGCCACCGCCTCTCAAACAGATCTTACCCCCTGCGAGCACGGACACAAGCGCGCCGGCCATGACGGCGCCGACGATCGCGCCCAGGGTGATGATGAGGGCGTCGAACTTGTCACTATCCAGCCAAAGGATTTTGGCGAAGAGGCCGACGGTGAACAGAAAGAAGACGACCACGCCTCGCGTGAGAAAGACCGGAGCTTCAGGCCCGTGCACGCCTCCGACCAGGGCCCGCAAACCCAACAACCCGGCCCAGAAACCGAGCACCAGGTAGGCGCCGACCGCCAGGCATTTCAGGGCGTCGAGGCGGAGGTCGTCGAGGATGACGTCGCCGCCGATACAAGGCCAGACGAGGGCGGCGAGAAAGGCCCCCGCCGCCGCCCCCAGGATCACCAACACGGGTAGGAACCCCAGCCAGATCGTCAGGGCCAGCAGGATGGCCGCAACCACCCCCAGCCCGACCAGATCGGCCCGCGACACCTCGAACGGCCACGCGCCGGAAGGCGTGTCGTCGTCGGGCGCATCGGGGCCGTACATGTCCGGCGGTTCCGGCGGCAGATCGTTGGACAACACGGCGGTCTCCCTTGCACAAAGAACCGGCGGAAACGAAAGCCGGGGGCCCATGCCCGCCGGCCCGCCCTCCGCACCGAAACGTGCCTGTCAGGGATTCGCCGGCGGGCGATGGATATTGAAGTCCGGCTGCTCCGGGCCGGCCCGGCTCTTTTCCCGCTGGAGCCGCCGGTAAAGCAGTACGCCGCCCCAAATGGCAAATGGGATGAAGTACACCATCAGGGTCCGCAATGCGGGCAATCGGTTTGTTCCATGTCGACCTCGCTAGTTGTGTACGGTTGCCACAGGAATTGCACGTCGGGCGCAGTCCAATCAGACCGCCACCGGATCGACCACGGTGAGGCCCGGCCCGAAACTTCCGAACCGAGCGAAGTGCGACCCATTGAACGTCAGAAGGTGCGTCACCTCATGCACGTGGCACACGGCGACCAGCCGAGCGTCATGGACCTGCTTGCCGACGACAGCGAGCGTGTGCACGACTGCCTTCCATGCTGGGAACACGTCGGGAGTCTCCGCCAGCAACGGAAAGACCGACTCGAATCCTGCCGCCTTTGCCTCCGCATCGGGAGGCGACAATCCCAGCCCATTCAACGCAACAGGCCGTGTTGCGACATTCCGGAACTCGATCAAATTCTGGGCTGTCACGTGCAAGACCTCCCCACTCTCGTGCAATGCCAGCACGGCATGAGCTGCAAGCGGGTGGAAGGCGTCAGCACTATTCGCCAGTCGCACCAGAATGCTTGTGTCGATGAGGTAGGCCACTACTCGTACAATCCTTCACTGCTCAAGGCCGAGTGAGGCAGCGACACACCACAATCCGACGCAAGCCCGCGGACCGTCCGTTCCCAGTCGTCCTTGGGAGGGGACGCCGTTTTGGGTGGTAGAAATCGGTCGCGCAACACTTGGTCCACCAAGACATCCGGCGGCAGGCCTTGCTTTCGTGCCGACTCATGGAGTGCGGCTTCAAGTTCCGGGCTGAGCCTAATTACCATCATACCGCTCCCGCGTCTTCCCTTTTCAACCCTAACCGGTCGAGTTTGGGCAAATGCTACTTACCGCAGACACCATCGCCATTGTACGACTTGGGCTGGGCGGCGTCAACAAGAAGACCAACAGCACAAAGCACCCCAGCGCCACCGCCGGCCCGCCGATCCGCAGCATCCATGCCACCTCGCCCGGCCGGTCCTCGATCCACGCCATCGCCGCGGCAATGGCGCTCGTCAGGAGCCCCAAGATAATCAGTCCTTTGATGAATTCGCGCATGTCAGATGACTTCGCCTGGAACTTCGAACTTATCCGACTCGCCTGAAGCCTGACCCGGGGGTTTCCGATCGGCTGCATACGCCGGTTCGGCCGATCGGGGCCCTAACCGTGTGTCGTGGGCATGGCCTCGATGAGTGCGCGCAAGGCCCTGTTGACGGCTCCCGGCGTCGTGAACACCTCGGACACGTCGGGGTCCAACACCACCACGAGACGCCCCTTGTCCATACGCGATGCGAACCGATTCGGTCTCGCCTTGGAATAGTCGAACCGGTATTCGTCGCGAAGTTCGTCGCTTGCACGCTGTTTGGCCTTACGGCCCGCTGCCTTCTTCATAGTCTTTTCGCTCTCCCTTCGTTGCTCTCTCGCCTCCCTTCGGGAGCGGAACCTCCGGAACAGCCCTGTAGACAAGGATCGATGCATCGTGGTGTTCCTCGCGGTAAACGACGATCTCATCCACGCCGTCGCCCTGGAAGTCGACCACCACCGGATAGTACCGCCCGAACACGTTGCTCACGTCCTCCCAAATGAAGTTCTCTTGGTCGTCAAACACCCGCATGGCGTACTGGGGGCAGCACTGGCAATGCCAGCCGGCCTTATTGAACCTCACGGTACCTGCCCTGCGCGTGGCGTAGCGCAGCGCCGCGATCTCCGGCGTCTTATGCCGCTCCTTCTTTATCTCGTCCCATGCAACCGGGATTCTCTCCCCGAGAGTTTCGAGGACGTACGTGTTGTCGTTGTAGCGTAAGGAATACTCCACCAGGAAGGTTCTGCCGTTCTCAATGGTCCATGAATACAGCAGGAAGTTCACACGCGACTTTCCCTGCCCGGCCACTTTCAAGAATCCCGGCTCGGATAGCCGCAAGTCTCCCGACACGGTATGAGGAAAGTCGATCGCCTTCTCGTACACCAGCTCGTAAAGCTTGGGGTTGAACGCGTCGCTTCTCGTGTCTCTTATGCACAACTCACGCCAGGTAGGCACAATCCTTCCCCCGCGGGACAGCCTGTCAATGGTCCTCGGCAGGTCGATCTCTTGAGAAGTGCCAATGCTCACCGAGTTGTTTGCCACGTGAAACGCCACCTCCAGGCAATTGGGAATCTCCTCCCGAAATATCCATTCAAGCGTTGCATTGCTCCTTCCCACGCGGTCGCGAAAATCAAGCCCGCGAACTACGTACTTGTGGATGCCCGACGGAAGAACCGAATGGGAAACGGCGCTCGGCAATGCGAGGTTGTTGCCCGGCGGGGCAACAGCCGCACCGGAGCCCCGCTTGTCCGTTTCAGCCGCAACGGCGCCCTCGCAAGCGGCAAGGGCAATGGCCAATAGCCCACGGGATACCACTTCCATGGTCCTCGTCATCCTGCACCTCCATTCTGTAAAACGGTCAATACGCCCGCAGCAACTCCAAGAACCGGTGGTCGAGGCGGTGGCCGTGGAAGTCGGCGTAGGCGACGTCGTCCCGCTGGGAATCGACAATGCCGAAGCTGCCGCGCAGGTTCCACAGGGCCCAGCCGAAGCCGGCCTCCTGCCAGAGGCCGAGCTGGTCCTCGGCCCAGCGCAGCACCACGTCGTGCGGGGTGAAGCGGTGCGCGCCCCATTCGCCCACGTGAACGCCCACGCCCGCGTCGGCCAGCTTCTTCCACGGGGCAACGCGGTGCTCCGCCAGCCATGCCCGATCGGCGGCGTGCCGGTGCAGGGCGCCGTGGGCGCCGTTGACGCGTTCTTCGGTCAGGTCGGCCATGGCATGGAGCCGGATCGGGGCACCGCGCACGCCCAAGGCATTGCCCACGGCCCCGCGGCCGCGGCCGCCACAGCCGACGAGCGCCAGGCGGAT
>SKZG01000286.1 GCA_007127495.1 Planctomycetales bacterium | reverse complement strand
CGACAAGCATGTGGCCGTGGAAGTGAATGAAGCATTGGTTCCCAAGCGGCACCATCCGGCACACCGGCTGGCGGAAGACGATGTCGTTGAGGTGGTGACCCTGGTTGGCGGAGGCTAGTTTTTGGCTTATGCAAAGCATGAACGACGAATCCATCCCTGACAGTTTCCTGAAACTCGGCCGGCATACGCTCTCCAGCCGGCTGATCGTGGGCACCGGCAAGTATGCCGACTACGACGTCATGCGCGAGGCGCTCGACGTTTCCGGCACGCACTGCATCACCGTGGCCGTCCGACGCGAACGACTGTTCGACGCCGAAGGGCGCAACCTGCTCGACTTCATCGACACCGACCGGTACGTCATCCTGCCGAACACGGCCGGCTGCTTCACCGCCGACGACGCGGTGCGCGTCGCCCGCCTCGGACGCGAGATTCTCGAGCAGATGGGCAATCCCGGCGCCGATTGGGTGAAGCTCGAAGTTTTGGGCGATACGAAGACGCTTCTGCCGGACCCCATCGCCTCGGTCGATGCCACCAAGCGACTGGTGGCCGACGGTTTCCAGGTGCTCGTGTACACCAGCGACGACCCGGTCACGGCGCTCCGGCTGAAAGAGGCGGGTGCGACCAGCGTCATGCCGGCCGGCAGCCCGATCGGCTCCGGCCAGGGGGTGCTCAACCCCAATGCCATTCGCATTTGCCTTGAGTACCTCAAAGCCGACGACCCCGACTACCCCGTCATCGTCGACGCCGGGGTGGGAACGGCCAGCGACGTGACGGTGGCCATGGAATTGGGCGCCGACGGCGTGCTGTTGAACACCGGCATTGCCCATGCGAAAGACCCGGTGCGCATGGCTCGGGCGATGCGGCTGGCCACCGAGTCGGGCTGGCTCGCCTTTCGGTCGGGCCGCATACCCAAGAAGCTCTACGCCACCGCCAGTAGCCCGCTCGAAGGAACGATTACAGGCTAAGGTTCCAGGAAATCCTCTTCGCGCTCAGTGCAGTACTCGATGATGCCGGAGACGGCCTCGGCGGGGACGCCGCGCCAGAAAGTTTGCCACTTGCCCGCAACGTGGTGGCCGTCGGCTTGTTTGTGATACCAGGAATTGAAAGGATTCCCCTCGTTGGAACGCCAGAAGAGCGCGTTGTGATCGCGACAGACTTCGCGCCACAGTTCCATGGCCAAGCCCTCGCCGCGTGCTTCCCTCCCGACGGCAAACTTGGAAAGGTAGTGCCCGGCCGCATGCCGTTCGAGGAGTACCGCGCCGCGATAGTCCTTTTCGAGATAGGCGAGGGCGACGCGGTCCAGGCAGGCAGGGCTCTTCAGCTTTTTTCCGAAGCTCGTTTCCAGCAACTCGGCCAGCCGTCTGCGGTCGATGCCCTCGGTCCCCTGGAATCGCTGGAGTTCGCTCCCCCTTCGAAACAGCGTTCCCGCTCCCCTCACGGTGAATACTTCCCTCAGAAGGTTGATGGGCGAGGTGACCGAAAGATGGATGCCTGGCCGCTGTTCGAGCAGTTTTCCAGCCAAGGCAGGGAAGTCGTATTCGAGGGGGCCCCCGATGAGGGGGTTTTCTTTGCGGGTATACACGTAGGGCAACGGTTCCCCTGAAACGGTTTGCAGTCCGCCCGCCGCGCGGACAAAGTGGACGCGCCGGGCGACTGCAGGAACCAGCCGGGGCAGGGCTTCGTCCCATGGAACCTGTTGCCCGACAAGTACCGGCACCTTCTCGCTGCCTGCCGCCTGCTGGATAAACTCCGCGGCGGCGCCCGCCTCAAGCGGCTGGAACACAAAAATCGGCTCGCGCGCAAGCAGCGTTTGCATGGACTCCGCGTGAACGCCGCACAGCAGAATGGCCGGAACCAATTCCAGCCGCAGCAGGAATTGCAGGTCGAACGCCAGGACGCCGGCACCCGCCTCGATGCTGCCCAGGTCAGGGCATAACAGCGCAAAGCATGCCGTATCGATGGACTGGAACTTCTCGAGGTAGAACTCGTACTCGTCCCTGCGTCCAATGCCGTCGAGAAACAGTCGTATCGTCTTGTTGAGTATGATCATGGCGGCATGAATTGCGTTCGGCAGTCGCCCTACTTGCTTGCCGGCTACCGCTGATCGGCCGTCGGCTGACTGGTCATGGCCAGATAAGCTACCGGCCACATGAGTGAGAAAAAGGGAACTGTGAACAGCAGCCCGACACCGCAGGGGATTGCGGAAACCACTGTCAAGGCAAACGTCACCATGGCGAGCAGGAACACGGTGGCTTTATTGCCGTCGGTAATCCTTCGGGCAATGTCAAACGAATCGACCACGCCCACGTTCCGGTCGATGATCAGCAAATAGAAGGGCCAGAACATCAGCGCCAGGAAGACGCCGGGCACGATGAGCAGTAGAAGGCCGAAAAACATGACAATTCCGGCGATCAGGCTTGCCACGAAAATCCGCAGCAGGTACGGGCCCCCGGCGAAAAGGTGGCCGAGGTCAACCGGATCACCGCGGGCGATGCCCAAGAATATCAGGGTTTGGCCAATGCTAATCCAAAGCGAAAGCACTCCGCCAACCAAACCGCCGATGCCGGAGAGGAACGCCCCGAGTTCCCGGTTATTCACGATGGTTCCGATCAGGCGGCCTCCATGGGGCAAACCGTTGCTGACCACCAAGTTGAACAGGATCGCAAGGAATAGGACCAGCAGGCACATGCCCCATTGGTCCTTGAAGATATTCCAGGTACGGGCAAAGACGTCGCCAAAGTCGATCATGGCGGGCTGGAATCTGCCCGGCGTGGGGCCGCCGGCAGGAGTTGTCGGCAGGGCGCCCGGCGCTTGACCGGACGCCCCGCCGCCCTGTCCCGGGGGCGAGGGGGGCGGCGTCACGGGCGATGACGTCATCGTGGCGGCGTGCGGCTGAACATCGGTGGCACTCGCCCCCGCTGCAGGAATCGGCACGACGGCCCCGCACGCCGGGCACCGCGCCTCCATGCCCGCCGTGTCGTCGCCGGTTCGAAGCAGCTTGCCGCACTGGTTGCAACGGAATTCGATAGACATCGGTTGGGCTCCGTGTGAGGTTGGGTTGGGAAGATGCCGCAAGCAATCACGGCACGGTATCCTACCCGATGGCGGTGCCGGCGTCCATATTCCCCCCTGCTTGTTTTTGGGCCCGATGATCGGGACGCCGAGCGTCGAGACGGGCGAAGGGAAGGGCCGGGGATACTCGGTGGGCGGTTGACGGAACGGGGCCGCGGCGGCAGAATGAAGCGTTTCTCCCCCGACCCCGGCAGGGACCGCGCCGCCGAATGGCTGCCGGCACACCACGCATGTTTTCCGCCATCGACATCTTGGGCCCGGAGGGGCGAATTGCGAAGCGACTTCCCGGCTACGAACACCGCCGGGAGCAGTTGGCCATGGCCGAGGCGGTCGAGCGGGCGATTGCCGCCAAGCGGCACCAGATCGTCGAGGCGGGCACCGGTGTGGGCAAGAGCTTCGCCTACCTGGTGCCGGCTATACTTGCCGTCGCGGGCGAGACACCCGAGGGCGAGCCCCGCCGCCGCGCGCTCATTTCCACGCATACGATCAGCCTTCAGGAGCAGCTTATCCACAAGGACATCCCGTTTCTCCAGGAGGTCATCCCGCTGAAGTTTCGTGCGGTCCTGGCGAAAGGGCGAGGGAATTACGTCAGCCTCCGGCGCTTGCAGAACGCAATGCAGCGCGCCGGCGGGCTGTTCAGCACCGCGGAGGAACACGAGCAGCTTCGCGTCCTAGGCCGATGGGCCAAGGAGACCGACGACGGCTCCATGGCCGACCTCGACTTCAAGCCCCTGCCTGCCGTCTGGGACGAGGTCAAGAGCGACGGGAGCAACTGCATGGGCCGGAATTGCCCGCAGTACAAGAACTGCCATTACTACCGCTCGCGCCGAGAGCTGCAAGACGCGCAGGTGATGATTGTCAACCACGCGCTGTTGTTCACCGACTTGGCGCTGCGGCGGAATCAGGTGCGGCTGCTGCCCGACTACCACGTCGTCGTGTTCGACGAAGCCCACACCATGGAGGCCGTTGCCGGCGACCACCTGGGGCTGCGCATCACCAGCGGGCAGGTCGAATGGGTGCTGCGAAAGCTATACAACGACCGGACGAATAAGGGCCTGCTCGTGGGCCGGGGCGGCACGGCCAAGGCCCAACGCATGGTCGAAGAATGCCGGCACCGGGCCGACCAGTTCTTCGATGACCTGGTCCAGTGGCAGAAGGGCCAGGGGCCGGCGAACGGCCGCGTCCGCCAGCCGCCCGACCTGCCCAATCCGCTCAGCGAGGGGCTGGCGAGGCTATCGGGCATGGTGCGTGCGGAGGGCAAGAAGGTAAAGGAGTCCGACCAGTCGCAGGACTTCACCGCCGCCGCCGACCGGCTGATGACCATCGCCGGCGAACTCGACCAGTGGATGGAGCAGCGCATCGCCGACGCGGTCTATTGGATCGAGGACGTTGCCGGACGTCGCTGGCGCCGCGTGGAACTGGCCGCCGCGCCGATCGACGTCGGCCCGGCGCTGCGCGAACAGCTTTTCGACCCGGTCGATACCGTGGTGACCACCAGCGCGACGCTGGCCACCGGCAAGGAGTCGTTCGCGTTCTTTCAGTCGCGCGTCGGGCTTCAAGAGGCCGAAGGCTTGCGGCTGGGCAGCCCGTTCGACTACCGGCGCCAGGCCCGGCTCGTACTGCCGGCAGGCATCCCCGACCCCAGTGAGCAGGCGGCGGCGTTCCAGGATCGGGCGTTCGAGCTGATCCGCCACTACGTGGCCGAGACCGACGGCCGCGCGTTCGTGCTGTTCACCAGCTACGGCATGATGCGGAAGGCGGCCGAAGCGCTGAATCCGTGGCTGCTTGAACAAGGGCTGACGTTGCTGAGCCAGGCCGACGGCCTGCCTCGCAGCCAGATGCTCGACCGATTCAAACGGCAACCGCGCAGCGTGCTGTTCGGCACCGACAGCTTCTGGCAGGGCGTAGACGTACCCGGCGACGCCTTGCAGAACGTCATCATCACCCGGCTGCCGTTCAGTGTGCCCGACCGCCCGCTGTTGGAGGCCCGGCTGGAGGCCATCCGCGCCCGCGGCGGCAACCCGTTCCGCGACTACCAACTGCCCGAGGCCATTCTGAAACTCAAGCAAGGTTTCGGGCGTCTGATCCGCACGCAAAGCGATACGGGCATGGTGGTCATATTGGACCCCCGTTTGGGGACGAAGCCGTATGGGCGGCAGTTCCTCGCCGCCCTTCCGGAGTGCGAGGTGGTGAAGGAGTAGGACGGCAACAGCTAGTCTTTCGGGAAAGGACGATGCCCGGCAGCACGCGTCTGCCGCCCCCCCGG
>SKZG01000112.1 GCA_007127495.1 Planctomycetales bacterium | reverse complement strand
CTCCAGGAAGCAGGTTTGGTTCGAGCGCGAGAACCAGCGGTTCAAGTTCGGCGACCGCCTCAAGGGCGAGAACCAGTTGATCGAGCTGGTCACCCGCTCGAATGCGTTGTTCCTGTCGGTTGCCGCACAGCACAACCACCCGCAGCTTGTGGACCTCTTCACGTGGTTCCGTTCCCTTGAAACGGTGAGCTTGCAGCCGATCCGTTTTCCGTACCTTCGCGCTTACGCGGCATCGGGTCCGTCTCCGGCGGCGCCGGAGCCCAGTCTGGCACGGCTTCTGGAAAATGGCGACGAACGGCAGCCGCTCCTGGACGGTTTTCGCGATCTTCTGAGGCAGGCGGACATCGGCATTGTGGACGTGCGGCTGGAGAAGATCGAATCGGAGGATCGACGGCGGCCCCGCCGGAGCTTCGCCTTGAAGCACCAAGGCGAACATGAGGACGCCTGGCTGCCGCTGCGGGAGGAATCGAACGGAACACAAACGTTGTTCTACTTGGCGTTGCCCCTCCTGCGGGCGCTGCAGCGGGGCAGTGTGTTGCTGGTCGATGAACTGGAGCGCAGCCTGCACCCGGCGATGGCGAGGCACATCATCGACCGGTTCCATGATCCTGCCGCGAATCCGAACAACGCGCAGCTCATTTTCACGACGCACGACACGAACCTGCTTGGAACGACCCTCGGCGAGCCGGCACTGCGGCGCGATCAGGTGTGGCTGACGGAAAAGGACGCCGAAGGGGCCACCGTGCTCTATCCGCTGACCGACTACAAGCCCCGCAAGGCGGAGAATGTTGAGCGGGGCTATCTCCAAGGGCGTTACGGGGCCGTTCCCTTCTTGAGCGGTTCGCTGGTAGGGGAGGCGTGAAGCACATGGCCAATGCCCGCAACCGGTCCCGGCGCCGAGGACGACGGGCGCCCTTCCGCGACCCGAAGCCGCTCATTCTTGTTGTGAGCGAGGGGGAGGTGACCGAGCCGGAGTACCTCAACGGATCATTGCAAGCTCCGCCGGAGCCTCTTACTCGCGCAATCGGTCGAGCGATCGACGCATCTCTTCCAGCCGGCGATTCATCTCGTCCATCTGGTTTTCCAGGTGGCGTTGGAGCCGTTCGGCGTCTCGGCCGGGCGGCCTGCGCGCCGCAGGCGGCTCCGGTCGCGGAGGAGGCTCATCCAGCGGGCCGGGGCGGCGAGGCAGGACGCGGAACCCCTCCAGACCGGCCACGGGCATGCGGCCGAGCATGCGTTCGACATGCGGGCGGACGTCGTCGGGCAATTCGGCCAAGTCGTGCTCGCTCACTTCCCAAACGTCTTCGCCCCGCTCGACCGTGACTTGCGCCGGCTCGTTGCCCTCCTTGCGAATCGTCACTCGCATGTCGGCCGGCAACGGCGGGTGCATCTTCGCGCCCGGCGGCAAAATGGCGCCCGGCTGGAAGAAGTGCAGCCGAAACGGGCGTCGCCACTCCTCATTCGGGCCCACCCGGCCGAACCACGTCCACAGCCGTTCGAGGTCGTCCTCTCCGGGCGGCTCCGTCCAGGTTTGTGGCTGCTCCTCGGGCGGGCGGCGGGCCGGAGTCGCCGTCAGTTCCCGCCGCTCGCCGCTACGGATGACCTCGAGCTTCAGTTCCTTTTCGCCCGCTTCGCTGACCGCGCGGGCCAGATCGGGAATCTGAGCTACGGCCGCGTCGCCCGCCCGTACGATCACATCGTGCCGTCTTAGGCCGGCGTGCTCCGCCGGGCTTCCGGGAAGAACCTGCTCAACCACAAGGCCGCCGTGTTCGGAAAGACCGAGCTGGTCAGCCAACGGGGGCGGAGCCGGATAGCACTCGACGCCAAGCCAGAAATCACCCAATTCGACCGGGGCGTCCGAGTTCTCGGCAGGCGCGGCGGCTTGAGCCTGCGGCTGCTCCGCGCGCTGTTCCGCGTCGTCGTGCAGTGCCTCGGCCGACGGCTCGTCGGCCCAAGAGGCACCCGCCGTTGTCAACACCGCGATCACCATAACGACAGTAATCTGTTTCCACATCGTCAAACTCCTTCAGCTCAGGGACTTGCAACTACGGTTCTAAGTGTACGGCTGGGCGACGGGCTTAGAGGCCATCCGAAAAGGCTCGGAGCCATGTCCCCTCACCCCCGGCCCCTCTCCCATGGGGAGAGGGGAGCTTTTGGATACTTACAGCGACGGGCGGCCGACGTAGTGAACTTCCACTTCCTCGACGGGCACCACGAGTCGCCGTCCGTCCTCCATGTCCACGCCGACCAGCTCCCGGTGCCGCCGTACCCGATAGCCCATCCGCTCCAACGACCGGAGCACTTCGGGCGGCAGCGCCGATGGGAGGCCGTTCGGCCAATATCGCTCGATTTCCTGCCATTCGCAGGCGGGCAGCTCGATGATCTGTTCGGGCCGGCTATTCGGGCCGTTTGGGGCAAGCGTCACCATCTGCCACGGGCTGCGCGGTGAACTCGGGCTGCGCGGTGAACTGGAAGCGGCGATGTCCGCCATGCGGGGCCCGGCCGCCAGCCCGGGCAGGCTGAACTGATCGACCCGTTCGAATGGCGTTTCCGCTTGGGCAAGATCACGCGGATTCGCGGCGTCCATGCCGGGGCCTCGCCAGCGGTCCTGAAGTGCACCGCCCAGCCACATGGCAACGAGAAAGCTGGCGGCCATCGCCAGCGCCGTACCTGCCCGCCCGGCCACTTTCCGAGCGGCCCGCGGCTGCGGTCGCCTGGCCGGGGTTGGCGCGACGGAACCGGCGGGCGATGGAATGTTTTCGTCAATGAATATTGTCAATTCCTGTTGCCAGCATTGCGCTTCAAGGAACGCAAGGGCGCAGCGGCGCCATCCATCCGCCTGCCCCTCAAAAGAAGTTAGCAACTCCGTGCGCTCCGGCTCGTGCATTTCGCCATCGACCAACCGGTCCAACTTCTCCTTGCTTACGGAGCCGCCGCTCGCTTTGGGATCGCTCATCAACTCACCTCGATCACGTTTCTCGCCGCTAGTTGCTCGCGAAGTCGTTTTCTCGCACGGTGGAGGCGCGCCTCGACGGCACTTTCAGAAATGTCGAGATGCTCCGCCAAATCCTTGTAGCTCCAATCTTGAGTGTATTTCAGAAGCAGAATCTCGGCATCGCGTTTCGGCAACTGATCCATCGCTTTACGAATCTGCCCGCGTCGCTCTTTCGCCAGAAGCCAACCCAGCGGGTCGTCTTGTCGGGGGTCGGCCTCGGTGGGCTGGAACCGCTCGGCGTACCGGCCGGTCAGCTTTCGCTTGCGGCCCATCTTCCGACGGTACAGCAACGACTGCGTGACCGCCAAACGGTACAGCCACGGGGCCACTTTTTTGGGGTCCTCGATGGGCGCTTTCTGCTCCACCGCCGCGAGCGCCACCTCCTGCATCACCTCGTCGATCGCCTGCGGCTCGCCCAGCCGCGCCGCAACGATGGTACGCAGCCACCGGTCGTGCTTGGCCAATTCGGCCGCCCAATCGATCCCGGAAGCCGGCTTCCCTGATGCCTCTTGCCGCGCATCGGGCGTCTTCGGCGTCTTCATCGAGTTCCATTCCTGTTGATGGTTGCCGCGGGGGCTAACCCTCTTGCTCCCCGTTTTGCACAATGGTAAGCGCCTTCGCGACCGTTGGCGACAGCACCCGCAAACGATTACCCGAGACCATTGTTTCGGATACCAGCCAAAGTCACAATACGGGCCCCTGCCATGGATACTTACGGATACCCCGAACTAGGGTGGATCGATGCCGAAATGACGGAGCTTCAGCGACAATCGCTGCGGCGCAGGCTGGTTGATCGGCGCGGGCCCCAGGGAACCGACATCGTTTTGGGCGATCGGCGGGTGGTGAATTTCGGCTCGAACGACTATTTGAATCTCGCCGCCGACCCGCGATTGGCCCACGCCGCCATCGAGGCCGCGCGGCGTGAAGGCGTCGGAAGTGGGGCGAGTCCGCTGATTTGCGGCCATTCGCAGTCGCACGCCGACCTGGAACGCGCGCTGGCCGAGTTCGAGGGGACGGAGGCCGCCTTAGTGTTCCCAAGCGGCTTTGCCGCGAACCTGGGCACCATTGCGGCGCTGGTCGGTCCCGGCGACGTGGTTCTGGCCGACCGCAAATGCCACGCCAGTTTGCTCGACGGCTGCCGCCTCAGCAGGGCCGACGTGCGCGTCTTCCCCCACAACGACGTTGGGAACTTGGACGCGCTGCTCGGAAAGACCGCGCGGGCGCGGCGCCATTTGGTCGTGACCGATAGCCTCTTCAGCATGGACGGCGACCTGGCGCCCCTGCCCGACCTGGTGGACTTGTGCGGGCAGCACGGCGCGATGCTCCTGGTCGACGAAGCGCACGCGACCGGCGTTTTTGGCGAGCAGGGCCGGGGTGTGGCGGAACACGCCGGGGTGGAAGGGCGGGTGAGTGTGCGTATCGGCACCATGAGCAAGGCGCTGGGCTGTGCCGGCGGATTCGTGGCTGGCAGTCAGTTGCTGATCGACTGGCTGGTCAACCGGGCCCGCCCCTACGTCTTCTCGACCGCCATGCCCGCTCCCGTGGCCGCGGCCGCCCGCACGGCTCTCGACATTGTCCGCGCCGAGCCCGAACCTCGCCGGCGGCTGCTCGATCAGGCCGAATCGTTGCGTCGGCGTCTGGCCGATCGGGGCTGGAAGGTGGGCGGTTCGGTCAGCCAGATCATTCCGGTTGTTGTGGGCGATGCGGCTCGCGCGGTCGCGCTGGCAACCCGACTGCTGGAGCAGGGCCTGTTTGTGCCCGCCGTCCGACCGCCTACCGTGCCGCGAGGCGAAGCGTGCCTGCGCATCAGTCTGACCGCGGGTCACGATGAGGCGACTATCGAGCGGCTGCTGGCGGCCTTGGGAGGGTAACCGTTCACTGGGGCCGGTCACCAGGGCAAGTCGTCGACGGATTTGGCATCGAGCACCGCGAGCAGTAGCGAATCGAGCCGCTCGGCCGACCGGAGCCTGCGCACCCGGCGCTTCACCGCGTCGTCGAGTTTGCCAAACCGTTTTTCCAACTGCAAGATCAGCGCTTCCTGGCGGCCCTTCTCCAGGCCCTCCTGCAGGCCCTCCTGTCGGCCCTCCTGTCGGCCTTTTTTGATTCCGTCTAGCTCGTATACCGTAATCATTCGTTCCACCTCCGCGTATTGTTGATCGGCCGTCACGATCTGCTCGAATTCCGTCTTCTCGGGCCCGGCGAGCGGCAGGTAGGTCTCAACGAACTCCACCAGCAGGCTCCGCCGCGCCGGGTCGACCGGCGAGCGCAGGATCAGACGCAGGAAATCCGCCTTCAACCGCACCCGCTCCCTACGATTATAGTCCATCTTGGCCATCAGGGCAAAGGCCAGCGGATT
>SKZG01000434.1 GCA_007127495.1 Planctomycetales bacterium | reverse complement strand
GACAAGGAACTGGCGGCGGCGCTGGGGTTGGCGTCGGCCGCGGAATTGGACGGCTTCCTCGAAAACCATATTCAACTGACCCTGTGTTATGACGACAAGCCGTTGTTCTACCGGAACGACCCTGCCGAGATGTCTCGCCTGGCCGAAATGGGCTTTTGCGGACCGCACTACGAGATGCAGCGGGTTTACGACGCCTGGGGGATGGGAGTCGAGGTTGGCAGCTACGGCTTCTTTGCCTGCTTCCACCCGCTGCAGAACAAGGCCACGCCCGACGATGCCGCACGCATGCCGCCGGACGTCAACCAGGCGGTGCTGTTCGAACCGGACATCAACCGGGCGGTTGCGGCCTACCGCGTGCCGGATATCAACCGGCCTGGAAACTTCAGTGAAATGGAGCGGGACCTGAAACAGTACTCGGGCGAATTCCTGGTGATGCCCTCCGGCTACTTCGGCCTGTTCGAACGCGCGTTGGGGCTGGTCGGCTTTGAGGAGTCGATGTTCTACATGGTGTCCGAGCCGCACGCCATGCACCAACTGCTGGACAAGATTTGCGAGTACCGCATTGCGTATGCTGAGCGGGTGGTGGCCATGGGCTTCAAGATCGCGCATCACGGGGACGATTTGGGCTGCCAGCGCGGCACGATCATCTCGAAAAAGATGTTCCACGAATTCGTCCTGCCGAGATTGAACGCCTGCTGGGAACCGTACCGCCGTGCGGGACTGCCGATTTGCATGCACTCGTGCGGCGATTTGACTGAATTCCTCCCCGACCTGATCGAGATCGGCTTGCAGGTGCTCGAACCCGTCCAGCCGGTCATGGACCTGAAGCGTTTGAAACGCGAGTTCGGCAAGGATTTGATCTTCTGGGGCGGCATCGAGACGCAGAACCTGCTGCCATTTGGAACGCCCGATCAGGTGCGGACCATGGTCCGCCAAACCATCCGGACTTTGGGCAAGGGCGGTGGGTACATCATCGCGCCCAGCCAGGAAGTGATGAACGACGTGCCCCTCGCCAACGTCCAGGCACTCGTCGAGACCATCGTCGAGGAGCGCCAGCGGGTGTTGGAGATGTAGGAGGTGTAAAGGGCTGCTGCTTCCAACAGCACTGTGCCGGTGGAGCGGCTGAATGGCCATGCCCTACTCCGGATGCAGCCGCTCTTGAACCTGCCGCGTGCCGGGGGGTTGCGTCCGGTGGGTCTGCGCAAGGGGTACGGCTTGTGCAGACCAGCCACAAGAGGGGTGCCCGCTCATAGAAAAGCCAGGAGCGAAGAATTTTTGCAGTGGGGGTGGTGTTCCCATTGGCCGAATGATATCTTATTGTATTGTGCGCGGCTGCAATCAAACCATGTGACCTACCACGGAGAAAAAAAATGGCGGAAAATGGCGAACTGTATGAAGCGATCCTTGTGGGGAACGCTAAGAAGGCGGAGGAAATTACGAAGGCCGCGCTCGAGGCCAAAGCCGACCCCAGCGAATTGGTCCAGAAGCAAATGATCCCCGCCATGGACGAGGTCGGGCGGCGGTTCGAGTGCAATGAGTACTTCGTGCCCGAACTGCTCATCGCCGCCCGGGCCATGAAGACGGCTCTGGAACTGATTACCCCGCATTTGGCGGCGTCGGGCGCCAAGCCCACCGGGCGGGTGGTCATTGGCACAGTCCAGGGCGACCTGCACGACATTGGCAAAAACCTGGTCGCTTCGATGCTTGAAGGCGGCGGTTTCGAGGTGATCGACCTGGGGGTCGACGTGCCGGCGGAACGATTTGTCGAAGCCGCGCAGGAAGATGACGACACGATTATTGCCCTTTCGGCCCTGCTCACCACCACGATGACCATGATGAAGAAGGTGATCGACGCGCTGGAGCAGGCCGGCTTGCGCGACAAGACCAAGATCATCATCGGCGGCGCCCCGATCACCCAGGCGTTTGCCGACGAAATCGGCGCCGACGGCTACAGCGACAACGCCAGCGCCGCCGTCGGACTGGCTCGAAAGCTCGTCGGCGCGAAATAGCGGCAGGTCTCCCGGTACGTGGCCACCACTGATGAACCGTCCGACTGAAGTCCTAGCCTACCGTGACTTGCTTCACTCCGACCGCTTCGTGTACGGTGTGGAAACGGTCCCCGCACGTGGAATCGGGTTGCCGAAGAGTTTCGGCCGCCTCGTTGACGACGTGGAAGGCCTGCTGGCCGACCCGCGGTTCGCTTGGATTTCCGTCACTGACAATCCGGGCGGCGCGCCCATGCTCCCGCCCGACTGGCTCGCCGGCGCGCTGCAAGAGCACGGGCCGCGTATTGTGGTCCATCTGTCCTGCAAGGACCACAACCGCAACGCCCTGGAGGGTGCGGCGTGGCGATACGCTTCCGATGGGTTCCCCAACATCCTTGCGCTGACGGGCGATTACCCCGCCACCGGCTACGCCGGCATGGCCCTGCCCGTGTTCGACCTCGACTCGGTGGGGCTGATTGCGCTCTTGAAAGCGATGAACGACGGGCTGGAGGTGCCGGGCCGCGGCGGCAAGATCGAGAAGCTGCAGGCCACCAACTTCTTCATCGGCTGCTGCGTTTCGCCGTTCAAGCGGTACGAGCGGGAACTGATGCCGCAGTACTTCAAGCTCGTGCTGAAAATCCTCGCCGGCGCCCAATGGGTCATCCCGCAACTCGGCTACGACATGCGCAAGTTCCATGAGGTGAAGCTCATGCTCGCCTCGCGCGGTATCGACGTGCCGATCGTGGGCAACGTGTACCTGCTTACTAAGACCGTGGCGAAGATTTTCAACAGCGGCCGACTGGCCGGCTGCGTGGTCAGTGACGAGCTGCTCGAACAGTGCAACAAGTACGCCGCGGGGCCCGACAAGGGTAAACAGTTCTTCCGCGAACTGGCCGCCAAGCAACTCGCGTGCTTCAAAGGGCTTGGGTTCGCCGGCGGCTACCTCGGCGGCATGGCCAAGCCGGAAGGATTCGCGGAAATCGTCGACCTGGCGGAAAGCTACGGCGCGGACGACTGGCGCGATTTCATGAAAGAAATCCGCTTCGCGCAGCCCGGTGAGTTCTTCCTGTTCGATCACGACCCGCAAACCGGCCTGTGCGAGCCGGGCGCGATCCATCCGGACTACCTCCGCTCGCTGGAGCATCCCGCGAAACCGAAGGAGGTGAACCTGAACTACCGCCTTTCACGGATGGTTCACTCGCTTGCGTTCACTCGCGAAAAGGGGCTTTGGGGAATGATGAAGGCCTTTTTCGGGCGGCTCGACCGGAAGCCCCAGGGGCTGGCCATGCGGTCGGTCCATGCCCTGGAAAAAGCTTCCAAGGCCGCCATGTACGGTTGTCAGGACTGCGGCGATTGCAGCCTGCCCGACACGGGCTACCTGTGCCCGCTGGCTTCCTGCTCAAAACATTCGCGCAATGGGCCGTGCGGCGGCTCGGCTTCCGGCCGTTGCGAACTGGACGACAAGGATTGTTTATGGGCCCGTGCGTACGAGCGGCTGAAGTACTACGGCGAGTCGGAACGCATGCTCGACCGGCCGGTGGTATTGTACGACGTGGCGACCCAGAAGACCTCGGCCTGGGCCAATACGTATTTGGACCGCGACCACCACGCACCGGAACCCGATCAGGCCGAACCGTAACCGCGCTATACTCGCCGCGGCCCAATACTGCGCTTTCCGTAAGATGGGCTTTAGCCCGTTCACGCGAAGACGGACAAGAATGTCCATCCTACACAAGCGCAATAACGGCATGCGGCGATTATAACCGAAGGCGGGCCCGCAGGCCGCTTTGTCGTTGCTAACCATCCGCCCCGGGACCGGCCCGGTGGCGAGCCTACCATTCTGAACACCCACGAATACCGGAACCATTATGGCAATTGAAGCTCTGAACATCATTGGCGAGTCGATCAACGACTCTGTTCCCTCGACCCACAAGCTGTTCGAGGCGAACGACATCGAGGGGCTGCTCGAATTGGCCCGCTTCCAGTCGGAGAAGGGCGCCGCCTATATCGACGTGAACGTCGGTCCGCGGTCGCCTGACTTCATGGGCGATCTGGTCCGAAAGATCCAAAGCGTTACGTCAAAGCCCCTTTCCATCGACACGCCCGATCCGGCACTCGCCCGGGCGGGGCTGGAGGCGTACGACGCCGGCAAGGCGGGCGGGGCGAAGCCGATCCTCAACTCGGTGACCTCGCTTCGGGCCAAGATGTTCGATCTGGTCGAGGTGCAACCGTTCCGTCCTATTTTGCTGGTTTCCGAGCACGTGGTGGACGGCCAATCGCGCCCCTGCCACACGGTGGAGGAGACGGTCGCCGCCGCGAAGCACCTCGTCCACAAGTTCCGGGACGAGTACGGGGGGACGAACGACGATTGCGTGATCGACCCCGGCATCGCTCCGCTGGGTAGCGACTCGGAGGGCAACATCCACCGTTTGATCGGGGCGATGGAGCGGCTCCACGCCGATCCCGATTTCGACGGCTGCCATTATTCGGTGGGCTTGAGCA
The DNA here is from genome assembly GCA_007127495.1 of Planctomycetales bacterium. GTDB lineage: Bacteria > Planctomycetota > Planctomycetia > Pirellulales > Thermoguttaceae > PWXP01. Next base: position 892 of record SKZG01000434.1, on the reverse strand, counting down.
ACTTCACCGTCATGCTGCCCTCGAAGCGGCCGGACGGCATGCCGGTGAAGGGCGCCCTCGAAAGCGCTTTCTTGACCAAGGCCATGCCGCTGGGACTCGACATGGTCATTGGCTCCGTCAAGCGCAAGTACGAGCTGCTCGCGCCCGACCATCCTGCCGTGCAATGCCTCAACGACGTGCTCAAACTGACCAGCTTTGACGTGCTCATGCGAGTGCGGGAATTCTATTCCTAAGCCCCCTCCCCTGCCCCGAAGAACCATTGCCATGTCTGAACCTGCTACCCTGCCTCCCGATCTTGAAATTGCCCGCCAGTGCAAAATGCGGCGTGTGGGCGATATTGCCGCCAAGTTGAACATTCCGGGCGATGCGCTGGAATGGTACGGCAACTACAAGGCCAAGATTTCGCTCGACTACTACCGGCAGCATCGCGACGGCACGCCCGGCAAGCTCGTGCTGGTGACCGCAGTGAACCCGACCCCAGCCGGCGAGGGGAAGACGACCACCAGCATCGGGCTGGGCGACGCCTTGAACCGGCTGGGCAAGCGAGCCACCGTTTGCCTCCGCGAGCCCTCCATGGGGCCGTGCTTCGGCATGAAGGGCGGGGCCGCGGGCGGCGGCTACGCGCAGGTTGTGCCCATGGAGGATATCAACCTCCATTTTACCGGCGATATCCACGCCATCGAGCTTGCCCACAACCTCCTGGCCGCCTGCCTCGATAATCACATCCACCATGCGAACGAGTTGCACTTCGACCCGCGAAGGATCGTCTGGAAACGCGTCATCGACATGAACGATCGTGCGCTGCGCAACACGATTATCGGGCTGGGCGGGGTGAGCAATGCCTTCCCGCACGAGTCGGGGTTCGATATTACCGTGGCTTCCGAAGTCATGG
>SKZG01000252.1 GCA_007127495.1 Planctomycetales bacterium | reverse complement strand
TACGGAGGGCTTCCGCGCCTTGCGTGGCAACATGCGCTCAGCGCTGGAAGCCGCCCGTTGGGTTGCGGGCGCAGGCCGTGCTGGGTGGTCGTGCGGCGACGATGCGGTTAGTATGGGTTGAGCATCTCTTTGACCTGTTTCGTCCCCCAGATGATCGCTTCGTCAATCACGCAGTGATCAGGGACGTCGATGCAATGGACGAGCGTTCGCGCGAAGTCGTGCGAGTCGGGGTAACCCTCCAGCCACTCGGTCTCGATACCGGCGGCATCGCAAAAGTTGGTGCGGGCTGCGCCCGGCACGAAACTGGTCGCTTTGCCACCCCATTCGGTCATTTCCTTGTGCAAACAGCGGGTGAAACCGATCAGCCCCGCCTTGGCAGCGGTATAGGTCGCCCACTGGGGCCACGAGTAATGCGCACAGCCGCTGGAAACGTTGACAATATGCCCACGTTCTTGGAGTTTCATCACTTTGACCGCTTCGCGCGATCCCTTGATGACGGAGGTCAAATTGATGTCGAGGATCGTTCGGATTTCTTCGTCGCTCAGATTCTCCAATGGCGTTATCTTCACCCCAGCGCCGTGGTTGTTGACCAGCACGTCGAGGCATCCGAACCGATCGAGCGTTGCCTGCAGCAGTTTGTGCCAGTCGGCAGTCTGCACGGCGTCGGCCTGAACGGCCAGCACATCGTCGGAAGCGAGCACCTTCGCGGCCTCGTTCAGACGCTCTGAATTGCGCCCCGTGATGACCACGCGAGCATTCATTTCCAAGAGAATGCGAGCAGACTCGAGGCCGAACCCCGAGGAGCCGCCGGTAATGATGATGACCTTATCTTTCACGTAGTTTTGCATGTAGTAGTCTCTCCCAATAACACAGGATGCGAGTCGTGCGCGGCAACATGCCCAATGCATGTTCGCTCGCTTGGGCGGCGGTAGTCCGTACTGAACATATCGAGGCGATTCTACCCGAATTGCGCCTGGCCTTCAATACGGCAGCATGCACCCTGAGCCCCAAAAGGGTGCCATCGGGCGCAATCCGCACCATCCGTACAATCCTTGCATTCCAAACGGCATCTCTTCCAACGCAAGGGCACGCTCAATAACGTAGAGTTGTCGTGTCCATGCATTGGGATCCTCTCCCCGTGCCGTGGCCGGCGTTGCAATCGGGTTTTCTCCCGACCACGTGGCGCTCGCCACACCTATTGGGTAATGCCGGCGCTTGGAGACGCCATGAATGCCGTCTGGTTTATATTCGTTGTAGGGCTATTGAACACGGGCTTAGGGTTTGCCGTCGCGATGTATCTTGGCGCTCGATATCGGCTAATCTCCGGCGCCGGAGCCGACTGGCAGTTCGACGCCGGAGAGCAGTGGTCGGATGCTGCCGCAGTGGCGAGCAAGCCCGATGACGAAACGCCCCGGCTCGCAACACCCGCCATCACAGAGCCGGACGCCCCCGTCGGGCAATCCGGCCCTCCGCTTGCTACCGAGCAGGCTGTCGAGGCTTTCTTGGCCGAGGTGGAGCAGTACCAGGGCCAGCTCGATCAGGTCGACACCAAGCTGCGGTCGCAGACGGACAACCCCGAAGGCGGTTCCATCCGTGACTGCTTGCAGTCGTTGCTGGAAGCAGGCCGCGAGTACGTGGAGCAACGGGAGCGAGCTCGCGACCAGATCGCAAAGGTGCATGGCGAGCATCCGGAATTCGGCATCGTCTGTGAAGATCTTCAGCAAGCCGTCAGCCGGCAGGATCAACAGATCGCCCGCACCGAACAAGCCATTTCGGAGTTCCCATATACCGGCGACCTTGCCGACGGGTGCCGCGCGATGATCGGTGAAACGGGCAAGCTCACAGATGCGAATCTGGTGGTGCGTGACAGCCTGCACGAAGTCGACCTTGCCGTCGCTCGAGGAGAACACCGCCTCGCTGACCTGGAGCCTCGGAAGCGATACGACGCATTGACCGGCACAGATAGCCGCGCCGCGCTCGAAGGCACGTTGCAGCAGTGGCTGGCCGAAGGTGCGGAGCATGTCGCGGCTCTTTCCGTTGCAGCGATTGACATAGACGGGTTCAGCGGGGTGAACCAGCGATTCGGACACGTGGTGGGTAATCAGGTGCTCCAAGCCCTCGGGGCGATGCTTGTCGGCGAAAAGAGTCCCGGCGCCCGAATAGCCCGGTTCAGCGGAGAACGCTTCATCCTGTCATTTCCCGGCACCACCTTGCGAGATGCCACGAACAACGTCGAGCGGCTTCGGCAGATTATTGAGAAGGCGCGTTTCGATCACCGAGAGGAAGAAATCTGTCTGACTGTCAGTTGCGGAGTAACCGAAGCCGCGGACGGTGATTCAGCGGACGACCTTCTCGCCCGCGCCGAAACCACGCTGATGGAGGCAAAACGGTATGGACAAAATCGTACATTCATTCACGAAGGAAGTTATCCGCCTCCGGTAGTACCGCCGACGTTTTCTATCGAGTCGCGGCGAATGAGGCTTTAATGATCGAGTCCCCGTTTATTCCGCGTTCAGATTCTTCAGAATCTTCTTGGCCAACGGCTCTTTGATTTCGCGATGGCGGGGAACTGCTTCCGTCGTTCCGGTCTTCGGATTGATCCAGAGCGAATGCGAACCACCCTCTCGTTTCAGGTAGCACCCGCCTACCCTCAACCTGCACTCCAAGTCTCACCTTTTCATCCCACCCGCACCGTGTCTTGGATGGCGTCGACCGGCAAGCCCCGCAAAACATCGGCCCTGCGGTCCTCCAGGATCAACTCGATCGCTTGCCGCAGACTGTCTTTCGTTTCTTCCACCGTCTCGCCCTGCCCATTGGCGCCCGGCACCTCCGGGCAAATGGCCCAATAGCCGCCCTCCGGAGCGGGTTCCAAGATTGCTGTGAACTCTGCCTTCATATCAACCTTCCGTTTCCACATGCATACTGCTTCTCCAGTGGGCCGGTACAGCGGCTGCGCCTCCTCCATCGCCCTAACTTGCACCCACCAAGGGATAGGAAGATGCGGCTCCCACAGGATTCAAGGATAGTCAGGCGACAGTACCGGGGCAAGGGGGGTGGCGGCAGGAGCGGGACCGACATATCGCTTGCTTGCCCGGTGGTCCGGCCCTGCTATAATGGCAGCGTGTCGTCTCCCGTCCTCCGTATCCTATTGAAATGCGCACCAACCGTGCCAGCGGCGTCCTGCTCCACCCCACCTCATTGCCAGGCCGCTTCGGCATTGGCGACCTGGGGACCGAGGTGTACCGTTTTATCGATTGGCTCGCCGGCGCGGGACAAACTTATTGGCAGTTTTTGCCCCTTGGGCCGCCGGGTGAGTGGGGCGCGCCTTATCAGTCGCTCTCGGTCTTTGCCGGCAATCCAATGCTGATCAGCCCCGAGCCTTTGGCCGAAACAGGCTTGCTTGCCGAAGAGCACTTGCGAAATGCGGGGGCGGAAGTCGGCAGTGATTTGCAGCGGGTCGACTTTCCTCGCGTGGAAAAAGCAAAAAACCGTCTGCTGGAGCTTGCGGGCGAGCGGTTTAGCACGCTCCCAGTAACCGATCCGTTGCGCGGTGAATTCGACGACTTTTGTGCCCGGCATGCCGCGTGGCTGAACGATTTTGCCATGTTCATGGCCCTGCGCGAGGCCAACCAGCAGCGGGCATGGACGTGTTGGGATCTTCATGTTGACGGAAACAAGGAGCCGTTGCCGGACGCCATTGAGCAGTTGCGGCACCGCGTCCAGTTCCATCGTTTCGTGCAATGGGTGTTTCACCGTCAGTGGCAGGCGGTGCGGCAGTATGCCAACGAACGGGGCATTCGGCTCATCGGCGACTTGCCCATCTACGTTTCGCACGACGGGGCCGACGTGTGGTCGAGCCGTGAACTCTTCCAGCTCGACCCGGAAGGCCGGCCCACCGCCCTGGCCGGTGTGCCGCCCGACTACTTCTCCGAAACAGGGCAACTGTGGAGCAATCCGCTGTACGACTGGGAGGCGAATCGGCGGCAGGGCTATGCCTGGTGGATCCGCCGCGTCCGTGCCCTCCTCGATCGGGTCGACCTGATTCGCCTCGACCACTTCCGAGGCTATCAGGCGTATTGGACGGTGCCCGCCGATGCCGCCACCGCCGAGCAGGGCTGGTGGGCTCCTGGGCCGGGCGCCGAGTTGTTCGAGGCGCTCGACCAAGCCATCGAGACCCGGAATGCTTGCATGGGCAGCCCCGACACGTTGCCGTTGATTGCCGAAAACCTCGGCGTCATCACGCGCGACGTCGATGCATTGCAGCATCAATTTGGGCTGCCGGGAATGATCGTGCTGCAGTTCGCCCTGGCCGGCGCCGTCGAAGGCGATTTTGACCCGGCGAACATCGCCCTAAACACGGTGGTGTATACCGGCACGCACGACAACAACACGACTCGCGGCTGGTTCGAAGAGGAATTGCACCGCCATCCGGAGCAGCTCCGGGCCGTGCGCCGCTTCCTATCCGCGCGGCCCGAGACCATCGCCTGGGAAGTGATTGAGGTGGCCTGGCGCTGCTCGGGGGAAATCGCCATGGCTCCGTTGCAGGACCTGCTTGGCTACGGCTCGGAAGCCCGAATGAATCGGCCGGGAACGACCTCGCCGCAACACCCAAACTGGTCGTGGCGCGTTTTGCCGCAATCGCTCGACCGTCCCCTTCAGGAGCGATGCGCGCACCTGACCGACGATACCGGACGCCGGCCGCAGAACTAGCGCAAAGAGTCGCCCCGGCCGAGAGCATTATTCGGGCTGCTCCATGGGATTCGGTGCGAAACGCAGGTTCCTCCACGCTGACGATTCGTAGCTCCTTGCGCGCCCCTGGGGGGCATACACGATCCGGCCTGCAACGCCCGGAGTGTTCTCGATTAGCGCAAGCCCTCGCTCCGGGCCAAGCACGCACACGGCCGAGGCCAGCGCATCGACGGTCATGGCGTCCGGGCCGACCAGGGTTACGCTGTGGCGCCCGGTGAGCCCGACGCCGGTGTGCGGGGCGACAAGATGGGAATAGCGGGTCCCCGCGATCTCAACGTGTTGCCAGGCATCGCCGGAATGGGCGATGGTTTGATGGGTGAGCCACAGGAAGGTGTCCGGCGGCGCCATGGGTTCGAGCGAGGCAACCGCGACGCGCCAGCCCGGCACCCCTGGCGGAGCCTCGCCGACTCCCACGTCGCCGGAGGCATCGACTAAGGCTCGATCGATGCCGTGCTCGCGAAGGACCGCAATTGCCTGGCCGATGGCATAGCCCTTTCCGATGCCCCCCAAATCGAGAATCATATTGTCCTCCCTCAGGGTAACGCACGATCTTTCTGGATTCAGTTCAACGAGTCGGTAATCAACCCCCGTAAGGGCCTCGTCGATTCTATCGCGAGAGGGGATTTCCCGGCGACGCCGT
>SKZG01000239.1 GCA_007127495.1 Planctomycetales bacterium | reverse complement strand
GTTGGGGGAAGGGACTCGGGCTGTTGATCGTACATTCGAAACTCCTGCCGCTGCCGGAAAGGTCAGGTCACACTATCCCATTATACCCCCCGGCGGCCTACCTGTCGCGTAGAAAACGCCGGACGATCCAACGTTCTACCGGGCGCTTGAAGCGGGTGAACCAGGGCTCGTCCTCCGGGTGGATCGGCTCAACCAGGATGGTGCGCAGGCCGGCCAGCCGTCCTGCCCAAACGTCGGCGAACAGTTGGTCGCCCACCATGGCGGTCCGCCTCGGATCGGTTCCCAACCTCCGTCTCGCTTTTTGGCAGCCGAACGGAAGCGGCTTCAGTGCCTGCCCTACGAATGGAAGCTGCAGCCGCTGGGCCAAGCGACGAATGCGCGGCCCCATGCCGTTTGAAACGAGACACACGGGAATGCCCGCCGCTTGCAAGCTCGTAAGCCACGCCGCGGCCTCGGGCGTCACCTGCTCAGAGCGATACCGTTTCAACGTGCTGTCGACGTCGACCAGAACCGCGTCGATTTCCATTTTGCGCAGCCGGTCCGGAGCTAAATCGGACACCGAGCGGCACGAAACATGCGGAAGAAAGAACATGAACCTGGGCTCCTAACGGTCGAAGGGAACAGTCCCAGTTTTCGTGGCGGAGCGGAGTTCTCGCGTGGATCGCGCGGGTTCGCCGTGAAAATGGGACTGCCCCGGTCAGCGAACACCTATCTTAGTCGCACAAACGGCAAGACAACAGCGGGGCGGCCGGTCTTTGCAGAGACGGCGAGGGACCCTATACTTTAGACGGTCAAGGAGAATGAAGCCCCCGCAGACCTCGATTTGCTTCGCCTACCCGAACCTTGTAAGGACTCGCAGGATGACCGTCAATCTCGCTGTTGTTCCGGTAGCCGGCCGTGGCACCCGGCTTCTGCCGCTTACCAAAAGTCAGCCCAAGGAAATGCTGCCCGTCGGCCGGAAGCCGGTGGTGCAGTACGTGGTCGAGGAATTGGGTCGCTGCGGTATCGGCAGGCTGTTGTTCGTGACCGGTCCGGGCAAGACGGCCATTGAGAACCACTTCGACATCGACGCTGAACTGATTGCCAACCTGCGAGAGACGGGCAAAGAAGAGCTGCTCGGCGAATTGGCCTTTGAACGGGAAGATATTGAGTATTTCTACACGCGGCAGCGGCGGCAACTCGGTTTGGGCCACGCGGTGCTGTGCTCGCGGCCGGTCGTAGGCAACCAGCCGTTCGTGGTGGCTCTGGGCGACTCGATTATCGGCCGCAACGCCGAGTCGCGTGTGGTCGCCACCATGATCGAACACTTCCTCGCGTCGGGGGCCGACGCCATCGTGGCCTTGGAAGAAGTTTCGCCCCGGGAGGTCGTCCACTATGGAATCGCGCAGCCGAAGACGGCCGGCGGTGAAGTGTTCGAACTGGCTGATCTGATCGAAAAACCGTCGGTGGAGGAATCGCCCAGCAACCTGGCCGTGGCCGCGCGTTACGTATTCAGCCCGGCCATTTTCGACTGCCTCGCGGCGACGCAGCCTGGCACGGGAGGCGAAATCCAATTGACCGACGCGATCCGCATGCTCATCGAACGAGGGAGGCGGGTATTGGGCGTGCGACTGAACCGCGACGAACGTCGATTCGATATTGGAAACTTCGAAAGCTACTTCCTCGCGTTCGCCGAGTTCGCACTGGCCGATCCGCAACTGGGCGCCGCGATGCGGGAAAAACTCGGCGCGCTGCTCGGCCGCGAAAAAGGATCACCATGCTGCTAATTCGCAAGCAAGCGTTCGCTCGGGCCGGGCTGATGGGCAATCCGTCGGACGGCTACCATGGGAAAACGCTCTCGATCATCGTTCGCGATTTCCACGCCCAGGTCACCCTTTACGAGTGGGATCAGGTCGAGGTGGTGTGGAGCCAGAACGACCAGAGCCGCTTCGATTCCATCGACGATTTGGTGCGCGACGTCCGCCTCCACGGCTACTACGGCGGCGTTCGCCTGGTCAAAGCGACCATCAAGCGGTTCGCCGAGTATTGCCACGAACAAGGGCTGACGCTGCACGATCGGAACTTCGCCGTACGCTATCAGAGCGATATCCCCATGCAGGTCGGGCTGGCGGGCTCCAGTGCCATCATTGTGGCCACGCTGCGGTGCCTGATGGAGTTCTACGGCGTCGACATTCCCCTGCGCGTGCAACCATCGCTGGTGCTCTCCGTGGAACACGATGAATTGGGTATCGCCGCGGGCCTGCAGGATCGGGTCATTCAGGTGTACGAAGGCCTGGTGTACATGGACTTTGCGGAGGACCGCATCGAGGCAATTCATGGCCTGCGTTGCGGCGTTTACGAGCCGGTGGACCCCGCGCTGCTCCCGCCGCTGTACATTGCCTACGATGCCAAAGCCAGCGAACCGACCGAAGTGGTCCACAGCAACCTGCGAGCCCGGTTCCACCAGGGCGAGCCGGCCGTGGTTGAGGCCATGTCCGCCTTTGCCGGCTTGGCAACGCAGGCCCGCGATGCCCTCCTGTGTGGCGACCGGGAAAGGCTCCGCCGTTTGATCGACCGCAATTTCGACCTCCGCCGTTCGATTTGCCCCTTGCCCAAAGGTCAGGTCCGGATGGTGGAACATGCTCGGGCGTGTGGCGCCAGCGCCAAATTTGCCGGCAGCGGTGGGGCAATCATCGGGACCTACGCCGACGAAGCCTCCTACGAGCGATTGACGACGGCACTGGGCGAAATCGGCTGCCGGGTATTCAAACCGACTGTCCAGGCAACGCGGTGTTAGTTCGCCTGTGCCGCCTGCTCGCTTCCGGGCGAGGCGTCGTGCTGCTCGGCCTGCTTGACGGCCATGGCGGCCAGTTGCATGCCGCCCTGAATTGCCAGCGGCGAGAAATACGGCCTGCTGGCGCCGTTGGCAAAACGAAGTTGCTTGGCGGCCAACTCCTGCCATGTCAGGTCGCCGTTCAATGCCCAGGCGGCCACTTGCGCCGCGCGCTGGTTGAGTTGCCCTGAGCCCAACATTCGGCAAAGCGCGTGGACGGCCGGCTGGTCGGAGAGTTCTTCGATGGGGCGGATGACGTAGGGGATCGCGGGTCGTGGGTCGGGCTTTCCGTGCTCGAGGCACACGGTGGGCACTTTGAACTGGCCTACCCTCTCCGGTGGGACGTTGAAGAAGCCGCCGCCCATGCCGCCGCCTCCCATGCCGCCGCCCATGCCGCCGCCCATTCCACCCATGCCGCCCCCGAAGCCTTGAGCGCCGCCACCACCGACACCCATGCCGCCCATCTGGGCCAAGACGGGGACGCCGGCAAACGCCGCAGGAAGCTCCACGTTGAGCGGTTTGTCGGTCTTGTTCTCGATGAGCACGTTGCACTCGGTCGAGTCGCGAGGGATCAGCCGGACCTCGATGCGCCCCTGTTCGATCGCCTGGAACATTTCAACCGCCTCGTGTTCCGGGTTGAAATCGCCCGCCCGCAACGGCTTGCCCGCCCGACCGGCCGCCAATGCCGGGATCGCGGCCAAGCAGGTAGCCATGACCAACATAGACAACGACAAACACCAAGTACGCATGGAAACCGACATGTTCCACTCCTCCTCTAACGGATGTTCAAAGACAGTCACGGGCGAGTGCGTCAAAAGACGCTCCCCTTCCCTTTCCAGCTTAGTCAATCGCGCCCGGAAAGGGAAGCAAAAAACAAGAAAGTGAGGCAGAAAAGGCCCGCGCCACGCAATGTCGTTCCCCGATTCCATGGGCACGCCCCCCAAACGGGGCATTTTACGCGCCTTTCAGGCAGCCGTTCCCCAGGAGGTCCAGACGCGCGAAGGAGCACAGGGATTCCTTAGCAGAAACACATCAGGCTTGGCAGTCGCTCGGTGCTATTGAAAACATCTGCTGGGGCTCGTATGCTGAATACGTGTCCGCTGAAGTGGACGCATTTCCCTTCAGATGAGGTGACGCCGTGCAAATAAACTGCTGTATTCTCGCGCGCCGGTCCCGATCGGTGTTGTCCTTTTCGCTCACGGTGCTTCTGGTCTCGATGGCCTCGGCCACTGAAGTGCTTCAGATCGAGCCGCACTATGCCGACCTGGCAACCAGTATCCGGGGCGCCGCCGGCTATCAAGGCGGTCTGATCGTTCACCTGGGCTGTGCCGATGGACGGCTGACCGCGGCCCTGGGCGATGCAGACCACGCCGTCGTTCAGGGGCTCGATTCCGACCCGGCGCGGGTTGCCGAAGCACGCCGGTACATCCGAAGGCTCGGACGATACGGGCAGGTAACCGTCGGCGCTTTCGATGGGAAGAAGCTTCCATATACCGACAACCTGGTCAATCTTGTCGTGGTGTCGGACGGCGGAAGCCAAGTGCCCAACGAGGAGATTCAGCGGGTGCTGCGCCCGGGCGGGGTGGCGTGGCACGAATCCGGAGTCGAAGGTCGAGCGGACGAACCGCAGATGCCGGGCACTGGTTCCGACCGGCGCAAGGTGGTCAAGCCGTGGCCGGACGAAATCGACCAGTGGACGCATTTCCTGTACGACGCAAGCGGGAATGCCGTTTCCCGCGACCAGTGGGTCGCGCCCCCGCAACGGTTGCAATGGGACGGCGGGCCGCGCTGGAGCCGGAGTCACGAAACCGACATGAGCCTGACTGCGGCCGTGATCTCGGGCGGGCGCCTTTTCTACACGCTGGACGAGGGGCCCATCGGCGTCCACGAAACGCCGCGAGAGCGACGCCGACTGCCCGACCAGTGCTCGTTGGTGGCCCGCGACGCTTTCAACGGCATTGAACTCTGGAGACGGCCGCTGCCCGACTGGGGCAGTGCGGCGTGGGACAACTCCCGCTGGAGATGGGGCAAAGCCGATCAGTTGTGGTCGTCGCCATTGACCTTGCCGCGCCGGCTGGTGGCCGAAGGCGACCGGCTCTATATCACCTTGGGCTTCCGGGCCTGCGTTTCCGAACTGGACGCGGCCACGGGAAAAACGTTGCGCGAATTTCCCCAGACCCGTGCGGCGGAAGAAATTGTCGTCAGCCAGCAAGTCCTAGTGGCACGCGTTCGCGAGCTGTCCTCCGGCGCGGGCGGCGAGTCGATTGTGGCGATCGGCATCGAGTCCGGAAACGTCATGTGGCGCAAGCCGGTCCCGGCCGTCGCGGATCTCACCTTGGCCGTCCACGATGGGCGCGTGTGCTTCCACGACACGAGCCGCCTGGTGGCGCTGGATCTCCGCACGGGCAAGCGGCTTTGGCAAACGGAAGCCCGACCCGCAGCCCAGCGCAGGATCGCCGAGGGTACTTTGGTGATGGCTGAAGACACGGTACTTTTTGCCGCTGGCCCCGGCATGGAAGCTCGCCGCTTGAGCGACGGCCGGCTGCTGTGGCGCACCAAGACGAACACCAGCTTCCGCGGGATG
>SKZG01000446.1 GCA_007127495.1 Planctomycetales bacterium | reverse complement strand
TGCGCCGGCTCCGGTCAGCCGAGCGGCTCGATTCGCTACTGCTCGCGGTGCTCGATGCCAAATCCGTCGACGACCTGCCGTGGTGATCGGCACGGCCACTTCGGCTCAATCGAGCTTCTGCACGCGCTCAACGACTTCGTCGTAGCTCAACTCGCGTTCCGTCGGCAGAATGAGGTAGACCGCCGTGGCGTTGCAGCAATCGACGATGAGCTGGAAGCGGTTCGGCGTGTTGAACCCCCGCGGGCAGGGTTCGTGCCCGTTGATGAGCAACCGGGCGCCGACCTGTTCCGCGAAGGCGCGTGCGTTTTCTTCGCGGTAGTCGCGCCCCCAAACCAATTCAAAAATGCCGGTACGCTCGAAAAAATCGATCTCCTCAAGCTCGCGCGAGAAGATCGAGACGTCGAACGGCCGTTCATCGCACTTTTCCGGGATGCTGTGCGACACGAACACGCCGTGCGGCAATCGGACCGCCAAAGGTGAACTGCGCAGAAACGGCTCGATGGCCGCCCGCACGTGGTCGGTCGCCGGGCCGTACATCTGCTGAAGCCCAAGGCGGAACAGCAGGTTCAGCATCTGCCGATTCTTTTGGATGGGGTAATCCGCCAGCTCGGCCAACTCGTGATTGCCCAGGATGAAATGAACGCGGTCCGGGAACTCGGTTTTCAAGCGGGCGACGTCTTCCAACACGGTGTGCGACATGCATCCGCCGCTTTGCTGGTACGTTGCCCCTCCGTGACAGACTTCTTGGAGGATCAGGTGGCGGCGCGGGTTTTGCGCCAATGCCGCCGTGCTCTTGATCCGATTGAAGTTCCGCCGGTGCCCGTGCAAGTCGCCGGTAATCATCACTTCGTCGGCCAGTTCGGGCGTCAGCTCAACGATGTTTCCCTTGCGGCCGGCTGTTTGACGATTGGCCTCGGCACCCTTCCCGAAGTAACCGACGATTCGCTCAATATAATCGATCGACGCAACCATGATCTTGGTAGGGTATCAGCCAAGGAGGGTCCGGTAAAGCGGGTAACCGTTTGTAGTCGTTGGCGCAGGCCGCCGGTAACCTTTGCCTGCTATTCCTATCTTACTACGCGGCGTACGATCGGGTACCAATTCACGGTGCCGAAAGCACCACCTGTGCCGATTTTCTGGATGCTAGGGATTGTCGGGGCCGATGTCTTCTGTAAGAAGCCCTGGCGCGGCTGCCCGCAACCACACCGATGGCTTCCCACCTGCGAGCGCGCCGCTCGCATGGTGCGACGTACGACATTCACCAATCCGGCATTGTCCCCTGCGGCCGCAAGAGCCATAAGGAATCGAAGAAATGAGACGAACGCTTTTCGTATTCGCGACCCTGGCCGCGATGATCAGCTTCAGCGGATGCGCTTGCACACGCCCGATGGGGCTGATCCGCGGAAGCTGCGCCCGCACACCAAAGACCTGCGAAAAGGGGGGCGGCGACATGCTCGGCTGGCTGCGCGGCCGGGGCTCCGGCACGGGGCATCACGGGTCCGGAACGATGCAAGCCGGACCACCGACCGGCGCCGTTGCGTACCCGTATTACACCACACGCGGCCCACGCGATTTCCTTGCCGACGATCCGCCAAGCATCGGCCCGTAGCCTGACGGGTTCCTCACCTCGGTAGCGGGGTTTCCGGGCGAGTTAGGGTGGGTATCGGGTCCTGGCGGGTTTCGCGCCATACCCGATAGTGGTCGCGCCAGGTTTCGGGCCTGATGCCCGCGGCCCGGTCCGTGTCGCCACTGAGCGTGAAGATCGCTTGCACGTCGAGCAATTCGCGCCAGGTGAGCGACGGGGCGGAATCCCCGAGCGCCAACGTGTCGAGGTATTCCAGAACCGACGCTATTTGCCGGTCCGGCTCGAGCGAGGCCTGCCAACACCAGAAGTGCGCCTAGCGCGGAAGAAGTTCCGGTCGGCGGGCCAACTCCTCGGAAAACGCGCGCCGCAGGGCGGTGCTGCTCTCGCCCGCGGTGAGGTACTGCGCCAGGTACTGGTCGAATCGCGGGTTGCCGGTGCCCCATTTCGCCACAAGGACGCGCAGCCGTTCGGGGGCGTCGGGCGCGTGCTCGAAGCGGGCGATCTGTCGGCGGGCGTCGTCGAACGACGCAGCCACCCCCACCTGGTAACTGGCCCACTGCCACGCCAACGTCTGCCGGTGCGCGTAGCCCCAGACACCGGCCAGGAAGGCCGCAATCAGAACGAAACACAGCAAGATGCGAACCAGGCGGGGCATCTGTCTCACGCGGGTTGTGGAGGCGAAGCGGCGGAACCGTTCGGGCGGCACGAGCAACCCGAACGGCTCTTCCGTTTCTAAGTGCAGACAGCCCTTGTTTTCCGGACGGCACACGGCGTGTGCCTACTCCAGTGAAGCGGCCTGCACTTAGAAATGGAAGAGCTACCCGAACGTACCCTGCATGGTATCCGGAAGTTCCGGCAGCCGTCAAGAAACAGAACCATTCCATTTGACAGGAGCATTGAGTTACTGTATATTTGTACATGTACGGGCTCTTCCGTTTCTAGGTGCAGACAGCTCTTGTTTTCAGGGACGGCACTCGGCGAGTGCCTACTACACTATCGCGGCCTGCACCTAGAAACGGAAGAGCCCATGTAAGGTACTGTCATGGAACAACCCGTTGCCAAAACGATTCGGATCGAGCAGTTACGGTCGCAAATTACGCGAATAGAGCACGGCTACCCCAAAGAGGTGGTCGAACGGCTCTCCAGCGGCTGCCCGCCGCTCGACACTTTGTTGCCTCAGGGTGGGCTCCTGCGCGGAACCCTCCTGGAATGGCTGGCGGAAGGATCGGGAACCGGGGCTGCAACTTTGGCCGTCCTCGCCGCCCGCGAGGCCACGTGCAACGGCCGGGCGTTGGCGGTGATCGATCGTCGCGGGCAGTTTTATCCGCCCGCGGCGGCACGGATCGGCCTCGACCCGCGCCGCGTGATTTTGATTCGGGTGGCAACGCAGGCCGACCAGTTCTGGGCGGTCGATCAGTCGCTTCGCTGCGAAGGGGTGGGCGCGGTGCTGGTTTGGCCGCGCCGGTTAAATGCCCGAACCTTTCGCCGCTGGCAGCTTGCCGCCGAGGAGGGCGGCACGCTGGGACTGTTGCTCCGGCCCGCAACCGCCCGCAAGGAACCCTCCTGGGCCGAGATTCGCGTGTCGGTCGAAACGCTGCCCACCGGCGTGGATGCCCGGCGGCGCCTGAGATTGCACCTATTGCGATGCCGCGGGCCGTCCGCAGGCCGCACGCTCGACGTGGAAATCGACGATGAAACGTATTCTGTGTATCCAGCTTCCCAACTGGCCGATCCAGCGCCTTCGCGCCGCGCAGCCGGAGCTTGAGGACCGCCCCCTCGTGCTCAGCCGGCAGGTGCGCGGCGTGGAGCGGGTGTTTGCCTGCTCGCACGAGGCCGCCGCGCTGGGCGTCGTGCGCGAGCAGCCTCTTGCCGAAGTGAAGGGGCTGGGCAACCTCGGCATGGTCGTGGTCGCGCACGATCCCCATGCCGACCAGGAGGCCCTCGCACGGTGGGCGGAATATTGCGAACGGTTCAGCCCGCTGGTCGGCATGGACGACGCGCCGCACCCGGACAGTTTACTGCTCGACATCACGGCCACGGCCCGCCTTTCCCATGGTGAGGCCATTCGGCAAGCTCCGCCGGCTTTCTCCATGCACGGTCCATGGTTCCGCGACGGCGAGGCGGCCTTGGTCCAGGAGGCCGTCGATGGGTTCGCCCACCGGCGGTTTCGGATTCGCGCGGCAGTGGCCGATACACCGGCCGGCGCTTGGGCGATCGCACATTTCCACGGAGCGTTCCTGATCCGGCGTTCTCCGGTCCTCCTGATTCCTCCGGGCGAAACGCCGGGCGCGCTGCGGCTGTTGCCCATCGAGTCGCTGCGACTGCCGGCGCGCACCGCGGAACTCCTGCACGAGTTGGGCATCGACCTGCTCGGCCAGTTGGCCGCACTGCGGCGCGAGGAACTCGCCTCGCGGTTCGGGCCGGAACTGCTGCGCCGTTGGGACCGGGCCACGGGCGTGCAGCCGGAGCCGCTCGCCGCCGTTCGCCCCAAGCCCGAGTTCACCGCCGCTTGGGAGCCCGAGCAGCCGGTGCGCCGGCTCGCGACCATCCATGCGGCGCTGGAACCGTTGGTCGAGCGCCTCGCTCGCGACCTGCTCGCCGCCGGCCGAGGCGCGATACACATCGAGTGCCGGTTCGACTGCCTGCCGGCTGCCCGGGGCGGCGGGCGTGCCGTGTACCGGCCGGACGGCCGGAGTTCGACCACGGCGCCGCAGGCCGATCACTCGGACGTGTTTCCTCCCAGGCGGCTCCGCATCGGCCTGTTTCGCCCCACCGCCGACGTGAAACATCTTCTGGGGCTTTTGCATTTGAAGCTGGAACAGGAGCCGCTTGCCGGTCCGGTGGCCGGTGTGGAAATAGCGGTCCTGGAAACCGGGCTGCTGGTGCCTCGGCAAATGCCTCTGTTCGCCGGCGCCCCGGCCGATGGCAACGATCGGCCGGGCGGCGACGCCTTGACGCAACTTATCGAGCGGCTCAGCAGCCGGCTGGGCCGGCGGGCGGTCTGTTCGGTACGGCTGTTGCCCGACGCGCAGCCCGAGCGCGCCTGGCGCGGCGAGCCGTTGGTCAGCGGGCCTGGCCGGAAGCGAGCCGGAAAGATGCCCGCAGGTGAACCTCCGCCCCGGCCGCTGATCGTGTTTTCGCAGCCAGCGGCGCTGCAGTCGATTCCGATGGTCGACGTTCACGGGTTCGGTTCGACGTTTCACGGCGAGCCGTCGGTTTGCCCCTTGGCCCGCATCGACTTCGAAGGCGACGAGCATCGCGTGGTGGGTAGTTGGGGCCCCGAGCGGATTGAAACCGGCTGGTGGCGTGGACGGCCGATTGCCCGCGACTACTACCGTGTGGAAACCGCCGCCGGCCGTCGCCTATGGCTCTTCCGCCAACTCGACACGGGACGCTGGTTTGTCCATGGGGTATTCGATTGAACCGTAGAAGTTGCTGCACAGGCAAAGTCTGCCGAGGCCCGCCTGCCGTGCATACCGTTCGCCCATTGACAACGCCGTATGCACTCGCTAGTTTGTACTATGGTGCCCTAATCCATCTGACGACCTGCTCGACCGAACCCTCAGCCGGTCGTGTATCAAAAGGAAGGAGTTGCCCTATGTGTCCGTGCAAACCTATGGGTCCGTGCAAACCTATGGGTCCGTGCAAACCTATGGGTCCGTGCAAACCTATGGGTCCGTGGAAACCTATGTATCCGTGGAAAACAGTATTGCGCCGCACCTTGTTCGTCGGGCCCCTGGTGTGTCTCGTCATGGCCGGGGGGGTGCCCCTCGTACACTCGCAACCATCGAATCCGCCGCGCCCGTTCGCACCAGTGACCGA
>SKZG01000143.1 GCA_007127495.1 Planctomycetales bacterium | reverse complement strand
TCCACGATCTCGTGCATTTTCACGCCGTTAATCTTTGTGATGATGGTGTCGCCGCGCGCAATCACGTGATAATCGTTCCAATCGCGCGCTTGGATCGCCTCGCCCAGTTCGTCCTCGCCGGCGAAGCGAGTGACTTCCTTCGATCCGTCGGCGGCAAGCACGGCCTTCTGCCCGCGGCGGGCGAGAATGCCGCGGCCGCGTTCTTCAAAGTGGATGCCGGTGATCCAGCCGTCGGTGGCGATATCGGGCTGGTAGCCGCCCACCCGGTAATCGCCGAGGTGCTCGGAGCGTACCTGCACCCCGGAGTTGGCCCAATCGCTGTCGATGCGATAGCGGAATCGCAGCTCGAAGTTTTCCGGTTCGCCCTCGTCCCAGATCAGGAACGTATTGCCTCGCGTGGGGTTCTCTTTGGTGGTCTGCCCGATAATGTGCCCGTCTTCGACGCGCCAGAATTCTTCGTGGCCGATCCAGCCGTCGAGATTCTCGCCGTTGAAGATCGGCTTGAACCCGGCGTTGTCATCGGCGTTGGCGGTCAATGGTAGCAGCAGCAACGCAAGCGTGAGAGACGTGAGTGTGAAGCATTTCATGGTGGGTTTCCTTTCGTGATTGTCGTCGTGCCATGCCCGACCGGCCCACGCAGCCGCTCGTGCGGAATCTGCGGCGACTCGCCTTTTGCAAGCCGCCCCCAATAACTCCATAGTCTGATACCAATTCGGACCGTTGTCAAGCCGGTCGTTCCCACCGTGCGCGGCGGCCGTGCGAACGGTGGGGGCAAGCATTGTTCCAGGAAACATTGACTTACAGTCAGCGAGACCCCTGGCGTACCCCCTCCACGGAGTTGCATGAAGTATTCGGCGCGCCTGCCGGAAGCGTCGCGAATTTCAGCACGCGCGAATTTCAGCAACTTGACAAAACGGCTTGTCGGTGTCACACTTCTCGATAGGTAATGAACGTATCGAAGTCTCTCAGTCAAAGGAAACGCCATGTATCGTCCTACACGCATCCTGTTCGTCGCCCTTGCCTCGCTGCTGATCGGTGGTCCCGCCGCCGTGTATGCCGCCGACGATTCCGAAAGTCCCGACGCGCCGACGGTCACCATCGACGGGCAGCAGTGGTACGAGCTTTTCAACGGCGAGAACCTCGAAGGCTGGCGGCCGGCCGAGGAAAACCCTCACGTGTTCAGCGTCGAGGACGGCAAGATCGTCGTCGACGGCCCCCGAAGCCATTTATTCTACGACGGTCCCGTGGCCGGGGCCGACTTCAAGGATTTTCACTTCCGTAGCGAGGTGTACACGTACCCGCGCGCCAACTCCGGCATCTTCTTCCACACGCGCTGGCAGGCCCGGGGCTGGCCGAGCGTCGGCTATGAGGCCCAGGTCAACGCGACGCACCGCGATCGCATCAAGACGGGCAGCGTGTACAGCGTGTCGAACGTCCTCGACGACGCGCCCCACAACGACGAGGAGTGGTTCCTTTACGAAGTCATCGTGAAAGGTGATCGCATCATCTTGAAGGTCGACGGCGAAACGGTCATGGACTACACCGAGCGCGAGGAGGACATCCGCGGCCAGCGCCGGCTGTCCAGTGGCACGTTCGCCCTGCAGGCGCACGACCCAGGCAGCCGCATGTACTTCCGGAGTATCTACATTCGCCCGCTCGCACGCATGAAGTAGCCGGCTCGTACGTCTTCGATCGTACAGCCGGCAGTGCGGGCTGCTTTGGTGAACCGACGGTTCGACATCGCCGACACATGGCCGTTGGGCTTCGTATGCGTGCGCAGATACCAATTCCAGAACGGCACGGCCAGGTGAGGATGCGTGGGGAACCCGGCAATCACCATCGCGTTCGGGCGAAGCCGCGGGAATAGCTGACCAATAACCGCCTCGGGCGAGTGCAAGTGCTCCAACACGTGAAGCAGGATGTACACGTCGCAATCGGCGGGAATGTTGTCGGCGTCTTTTTCCACGTCGGCTTCGATCAGCTCGTCATAGGAAAGTTCCGCAAGCTGCTCATGAAGCAGTTCGATATCGACCCCGATCCAGCGCTCGATCACGTCGGAGAACTCAAGGCCCAAGGCCCGCAAGCCGAGCGCCGTAAAACGGGGCATCGGCCCACCGGCAATGCCGATCTCGCAAACGCGAAGCGGCCGGCCACGGTGGGCCGCTTCCCGGCCCAGCCAATGGAAAGGCACGAAATAGCGGAGCAACCGGGCAGGGTAACGCCGCGACCGCTGTCGAGCCGTCAAGGCAAAATCGCGGTCCTGCTCCACGATCACACGGTTGATGTCGTGGTACCACACCTTGCCCGAAAACGCCTCGGTAAGCTTATTCGTTTCGTCGTTTGTCATCATGGATGTTTGGACCATACCAACCAGGTTCCTGTGAGGCAATCCCAATCGGAAAACCGGTACACACGTCCTAATGCGTAAGGCTCCCCTGACGTGACCACAAATGAGGCCCATCGGAGCGCCGGTCGGGCCGGGGGTTGCCGGATATCGCTTCAGAGACTATCTTCACTGGAGTCCCACGAACGACACAATGACCGATTCCTGTTTTAACCGAACCGAAGCCGAAGAACGCCGGTACCTCACCTCCATTCAGGACCGGATTGCCGCCGAGCGCGAGGCCTTCGGCAAGAGGGGCCATGCACGACGCAACGAAATGGTCGAACTGCAGCCCACGTACATCGGCATCCACTCCTTCTCCGAGCCCGACGCTGAGGCGACGCTCATCCACGACTGGCGCGCGCCCATCGCCAGCATGTTCTATGAATTCGAGTTGGGCGATGCGCACTACGACGCCCCCGAGGGCCGCACCCAATGCAGCTTGGTGCGCAGGCGGCAGTTGAACCGCATCGAACACGTGGTCATCGACGAAATGCAGGATTATACGCCCGTCCAGTACGAGGTCCTGGCCAACGTGTGCCCGTGCAAGAAGACGATCCTCGGCGACCACAACCAGTCGGTCAGCCCGGTTAGTGCGTCCTCGGCGGAGGCCATTCACGAGGTTTTGCCCCAGTCGGAGTGCATCCACATGCACCGGAGCTATCGTTCGATTTTCCAGATTACCGAGCTGGCCCAGAGCATCCATCACAACCCGAACCTGATTCCCATCGAACGGCATGGTGAGAAGCCCACGATTGTCACCGCGTACCTGGCCAAGGGGCTCGAGTTCGACCAGGTGATCGTGCCGTTCTGCAACGATGTTGAGTACAATGCTGTCATCGACCGCCACATGCTCTACGTGGCATGTACGCGCGCGACGCATAAGCTCAGCCTGACCCATGCCGATGAACCTTCCCGTTTCCTGGCGGCGCGCTGGAGTGCCATGCAGCGACGCCGGCCCAGGCCTGACAGGACGACCCGGTGATTACCGACCTTCACGAAGAACGACTTGCGGCAGTCCACCAAGTGCTGGTCCACAGCGGCGCCCGAACGGTCCTCGACCTCGGATGCGGCGAGGGCCACCTGTTGCGGCGCCTGGTATGCGAACCGCAATTCCAAACCATCGTCGGGGTGGACCAATGCGGGGCAGCCTTATGGCGCGCCCGCGAGGCCCTGCGGCAATTTCAGCACGAGCCGCCGCAACGGCTATCGGTTTTCGTCGGTTCGTACACCGACCCACAACTCGACCTGCACGGGTTCGACGCCTGCGCGATGATCGAGACGATCGAGCACGTCAATCCTGGAGCCCTGGGCAAAGTGGAGCGCGCCGTTTGGGGCCGCTACCGGCCGCAAACGATCGTGATGACCACCCCGAACGCCGAGTACAACGTCGTTTTCGGCATGGGCCCCGGCGATTTGCGGGAAGCGGATCACCGTTTCGAATGGGGGCGCGATAAGTTCAACCGGTGGGCGTCGGGCGTTGCCAACCGAAACGGCTATTTCGTCCGCCTCGATGGCATCGGAGACTTCGACCCGATTCTCGGCCAGCCCACTCAAGTGGCGATATTCACGCGGCAGCATGAGCCCGGCCGACCGTCGCGACCGCCGGCAACTCCAGGAGAACACGTTCGATGAATTCGCCCGAACGTGGCCGATATGCTGACACATCCGGTCTTTCCGAGCAGATCGGCCGCTTGGTGCGCGAGCGGCCCTACGGTGGGCGTGTTAAGTACGCAAAGCCGGTCGCAGCCGTACGGCTCGCTGGCGGCGCTCGTTGCATCCGACGACCATGCTCAAGGCACTGATTCAGAAAGCAAAAGGGAGAAGGATCACCCATGAAAATCGCAGTCATCGGCTCCGGCATCAGTGGTCTGCTGTCCGCGCGACTCCTGGCGGCCGAGCACGAGGTCCACGTGTTCGAGGCCAACGATTACGCCGGTGGGCATACGAATACGGTGGAGTTCGAGGCCTTCGGCCAACACTACGCAGCCGACACCGGCTTCATGGTGTTCAACGACCGCACCTACCCGAACTTCATCGAAATGCTGCGGATGCTCGACATTTCGGCCCGGTGGAGCGACATGAGCTTCAGCGTCCGCTGCGACCGCACCGGGCTGGAATATCAGGGCAGCTCGCTCAGTGGCCTTTTCGCCCAGCGCCGCAACCTGCTGCGCCCGTCGTTCTACCGCATGCTGCGCGACGTGCTCCGCTTCAATCGCCGGTCGGTGGAACTGCTACGCGGCGGCGCCGTTTCCGCGGGACTGTCCCCTGCGCCGGATTACGACGACGAACTGGAACTGGGCCAATACCTCGAGCGCAACCAGTACAGCCGGCAGTTCATCGAGCATTACCTTGTGCCGATGGGCGCAGCCATCTGGTCAGCGCCCCCGGACCGGTTCCTGCAATTCCCGGCGCGGTTCATCATCAATTTCTTCAACAACCACGGGCTGCTGACGGTGCGGGGCCATCCGCAATGGAAGACCGTGGAAGGGGGCGCCGCGCGGTACGTCGAGGCGCTGACTCGCCCCTACGCAGAACGCATCCGATTGAACTGCCCCGTCGTAGCCGTGCGGCGCCACCCCGATCGGGTCGCTGTGAACTGGGAACACGGCGGGCCGGAGGATTTCGACGCCGTGGTGCTGGCCGCGCACTCCGATCAGTCGCTAGGCATGTTGTCTGACGCCAGCCCGGCGGAGCGGGCGATTCTCGGCGCGATCGGCTATCAGCGGAACGAGACGGTTTTGCACGTCGATTCGTCGCTATTGCCCCGCTGCCGCCGCGCATGGGCCTCGTGGAACTACTGCATTCCGCCGCAGCAAGCGTGCCCGGTCGTGCTCACGTACAACCTCAACCGGCTACAGGGACACTCGTCGCCGGATCCCATTTGCGTTACCTTGAACGCTACGCTGGCAATCGCCCCAGACAAGATCCTCCGGCAAATCGAGTACCACCACCCGGTTTACAGCCGCGAGGCCCTGGCTGCGCAGAAGCGGTTCGAAGAGATCAACGGCCGGAACCGCACGTACTTCTGCGGCGCGTATTGGGGGCACGGATTCCACGAGGACGGGGTCAACAGTGCCTTGGCCGTCGGCAAGTGTTTCGGAATTACCATGCCCTGGAGTGTTCACGGTGGACGCGAACCATGCGATGGTTTGCGCCTCAAGGCTTGATTCCCGCGTCGCGAGTATCCACATATTGCGTGACCCGTTTCCGCGCTTGATTAGGGCGTATTCCCTAGCTACAATGGCGGTTGTTCTTGCAAGATCTTTCACGAAAGGTCGCGCGGGACGGATCCCCGCGGCATGAAGGTAACCGTTCACGGGGTCCGTTTTTCAGAGTCCTGACGGGCCACACGGATATTACCGCCTGATTTTGCTGCCTAGTTGAGGTGTTTAATGCCATGGAAGTTACACTTGTTGTCGCCCGTGGGAAGGTGAGTCGCGGCGAATTGGTCTTTGTTCCACCTGCCGTACTGGGGCGGGGCCGCGAGGCCGACCTGACCGTTGCGCATCCGATGATCAGCCGCCTGCATTGCGAGTTGTACGAGGTGGACGGCCTGCTCATGGTTCGCGACCTTGGCTCGCTGAACGGCACGATCGTACACGATAGCCGGGTGGTCGAGTCGCCGCTCCGGCCGGACGACTGCTTCAGCGTGGGTCCGCTGACCTTTCAGGCCCGATACCAGTACCACGGCAACTTAGACGATGTTCCCGCACCAAAACTCGCCGAATCGGAAGGGCCCAAGCCGCCAAAGGGGGATTCCTCCCCTGATCGAGCGGCCAGCCCCACCGAAGCTCCCGAAGTCTCAGCGGCTGTTTCGGAACCTTCAGGCATTTCAGAAAGTAGCGAAGGGCCTTGGGCGAGTGCAGTGCCAAACGAGCCAGAGACGGTCAAGGAAGAGGAAGCCGGCCCGAGTGCTGAGCAACAGGACAATACCCCGCACGAAAGCCCGGAATCAGAGGTCGAAACCGACACAGCGCCGCAACACGAGGCAACCGGCGAGCCCACAGCGCCTCCCGGCCTTAAACCGGAGGGGCCTGAACCGGCTGAGAAGGCCGCTGAGCCGGACGCTGAGTCTGTCTCCGATGAGACCCTCCAAGACTTCCTCAAAGGGCTTCAGTAAAGGAGCTACCCCAAAAATCCCCTCTCCCGGCGGATACGGGGGGTAGATCCGAGCTTTTCCACGATAGTCTGACAATTCTGCCGATTATGCGGTCTGGATGAAGATTTTCGATTGCGCTGCCGATAAGAGGGTTGATTCCAGGTTGCAGCAGGCGCAACTTGGTAATTCCGCTTCGGGAAGCGATTCGAGTAAACCATGTAACGAACCTCCGCTGGCTGGAAATCAGATATCCTTCCGGCGGTGGAGGGCGACCTGCCTCTAGGGAAGGAGCCGTCGCATGCGCAGACTGCTATTAGCGTTGTTTTTGGGACTGCTGATCAGCCCGACCGTCGGATGCATTATTCCGGCGTATTCGGGTGACCCGGTTCGCCGGACGCAGCAATTGATTTATACTTCGGAAAACCTGCGCCTCCTGCTCGACGAGTGGGAACGGGCGTGGTTTCTGGACATGCCGGATCACAGCACTCCGTATCGGACACACGGCGGCGTCATTTGACGTAACGCCTGCTTGACCGACGGTTGGAAGTGGTCTGGCCCGAAGGGCTGGCACGTGGTGCAACTGGCGGTACAACTCGGGAGGCTGAGGCTGCGCAACCCAATCGTCGTTGCGTCCGGCACGTTTGGGTATGCGCGGGAGATGACTGGTTTCGTCGACGTTGGACGCCTTGGGGCGATTCTTCCAAAGACCATCACCCGTCACCCCCGGCCGGGCAACCCGCCTCCACGTACCTGCGAGACGGCCGCCGGCATGCTCAACGCCATCGGCCTCGACAATGACGGAATCGACGCGTTCCTGACGCGGCAAATGCCCTATTTGGCTGGGCTCGAACCGGCCATCATCGTCAGCATTGCGGGTCGCACTGAGGAGGAATTTGTCGAGATGGCGCGGTTGCTAGACGCAGCCGACGGCGCCGACGCGATCGAATTGAACATTTCCTGCCCCAATGTAAGCGGCGGGGTCGACTTCGGCACCGACCCGGCCCGCTGTGAACGCGTTGTGAGCGGCTGCAGAAAAGCCTGCAAACTTCCTATTCTCGCCAAATTGACTCCCAATGTGACCGACCTTGCACGTGTGGCCAAGGCAGCCGAAAATGGAGGTGCCGATGCGCTTTCCCTGGTCAATACCTGCCTTGGCATGGCCATCGATTGGCGGCACCGCCGACCGCGTCTGGGAAATGTCCTTGGCGGCCTAAGCGGGCCGGCCATCAAGCCGATTGCCCTTCGGGCCGTCTTCCAGGTCGCCCGCGCCGTCGCAATTCCGATTATGGGAATCGGCGGAATCGCCACCATCGACGACGTGATGGAGTTCCTGGTGGCCGGTGCCACGGCGGTGCAAATCGGCACAGCAAACTTCTATAATCCAACGGTGACCATGCGCCTGCTCGACGAGCTGCCGGAAGCCTTGGCCCAACTTGGCGCAGCAGGCGTGTCGGACGTGGTGGGCACCCTGGAAGTACCATGACCCGATTGCACGAACCAAAAGACACAGCTCGAATGCTCAACGTTATCCTGCCTGATGGAAGCACCTTGAACTACACCCGGCGCGTGACCGCCCTTGACGTGGCCGGCGACATCGGGAAACGGCTGGCCAAGGCAACCCTGGCGGCTGAGGTGGACGGAAAGCTGGTCGGCTCCGATCAGCTTTTGCCTGCCGAGGGCGAGGTGCGTCTGCGGCTGATCACCCAAAGAGACCCCGAGGCACTCGATTTGATGCGGCACTCATGTGCGCACGTCATGGCCAGGGCGGTTATGCGGCTGTATCCAGGGGTTCAGTTGGCGTTCGGGCCGACGATCGAGAACGGCTTCTATTACGATTTCCTGATCGAACAGCCCATTTCCGAGGACGACTTCCCCCGCATCGAGGCCGAGATGCGAAACATTGTCGCGGAAGGTGAGCTGTTCGAGCGCGTCGAGTTGCCCCGGACCGAAGCGGTCGAATTGTGCCGCGAGTTAGGGCAGACACTCAAGGTAGAGCACATTGAAGAAGGGCTGGGCGACGAAGCGTCCGTCTCGTTTTACCGGCAAGGCGAGTTCGTCGATCTTTGCCGCGGCCCCCACCTGGCTGCCGCAAGCAAGGTGGGCGCCGTAAAGCTTCTGTCCGTGGCCGGCGCCTATTGGAAAGGCGATTCCAACCGGGAGCAACTCCAACGCCTGTATGGCACGGCTTGGTTTACCCAGGACGACCTGGACGAGCACCTGCGCAAGCTCGAGGAGGCCCGCCGCCGCGACCACCGCGTGCTGGGCAGGCAGCTCGAACTGTTTATGATCGACCCGAAAGTCGGCTCTGGCTTGGTCATGTGGCTGCCGAAGGGCGCCACGGTGCGCCGCGAACTGGAGGCGTTCATCTACGACGAGTTGCTCCGCCGAGGGTATCAGCCGGTATACACGCCGGCCATCGGCCGCGTGGAGCTGTACGAGACCTCCGGCCATTACCCGTACTACAAGGAGAGCCAATTCCCGCCCATCGACCTTGCCGCCCACTGGGGCGAAGGCGAAAAGTATCTGCTGCGGCCGATGAATTGCCCGCACCACATCCGCATCTACCAGTCGAAGCCGCGCAGCTACCGCGACCTGCCCTTGCGAATTGCCGAACTGGGCTTGGTGCATCGGTACGAGCAGTCGGGCGAATTGACCGGTATGACCCGCGTGCGGGGTTTCACCCAGGACGACGCCCACATTTTCTGCACCGCGGAACAAGTGGGCGACGAGTTTCGCGGGTGTCTAGAGATGACCCAGTTTGTTTTGAAGACTTTGGGGCTGGAAAACTACAGAGTGCGGTTGAGCTTTGGCGATCGTTCCAGCGATAAGTACGTGGGCGCCCCCGAGACGTGGGAGCGGGCGGAAGCGGCGTTGGCGCAAGTATGCCGCGAAATGCCGGGCCTCCCCGAGCCGCACATCGAAGTTGGCGAGGCCGCCTTCTACGGCCCCAAGGCCGACTTTGTTGTCAACGATTGCATCGGGCGCGAGTGGCAGTTGGGCACCGTGCAACTCGACTACAACCTGCCGAGCCCCCAGCGGTTCGGCCTGGAGTATATCGGGACCGACAACCAGCCGCACGAGCCGGTGATGATTCACCGCGCACCGTTTGGATCGTTGGAGCGGTTTGTGGGAATGCTCATCGAGCATTTCGCCGGCGCGTTTCCACTCTGGCTCGCCCCGGAACAGGTGCGCGTGCTGGTGGTCAGTCAGAAGTTCGAAGACTATGCCCGACAGGTGGAGCGCCGCCTAGTCGAGGCGGGCCTACGTGTCGGTACCGACTACCGACCGGAAAAGATCGGCGCCAAGATTCGCGATGCCCAACTGGAACTGATCCCATACATGTTCGTGATCGGCGGGCGGGAGCAGGAGGGGGGGGCGGTTTCCGTACGCGACCGGTTGCAGGGCGACGTGGGGGCCATGCCCGTCGATGAGGCCCTCGCGAAGCTGCGTGAGGAGATTGACGCAAAAACGGTCCGCCGTGTGGCCGGCTAGGGGTTGACTCGAGCCGGCTTGCGTTGCATACTCTTAAAGGTTACCATAACGGAAATGTTTGGCGCCGTTGCTAGGCGGCGGCGCCGGAGCAACTCGGAACAAGATCGGCCTCCGGGACCGGTCTTGGTGGAAATCAATTTCAGGCAAGACCAACAGGGAGCTGAATGCGGAAAACGTCAACCTTGGACACGAAAGGGCCGCGGATCAATGAACAAATCCGGATCTCCACGGTCCGCGTTATTGGAGACGATGGCGAGCAACTCGGTATCTTATCGACCGAGAATGCCTTAGCGGAAGCCAGGAAGGTTGGGCTCGATCTGGTGGAGGTGGCGCCCCGAGAGCACCCACCCGTCTGCCGGATCATGGACTATGGCAAGTATAAGTACCAGCAGAAGAAGCGGCACCATAAAGGCCAAGCCCATCAAACCAAGTTGAAGGAAATACGGGTTCGGCCCAAAACCGGCACGCACGATATCACCACGAAGGTGAATCATGCCCGCGAGTTTCTTGCACAGAAAAACAAGGTGACCGTCACGGTGATTTTCCGCGGCCGCGAAATGGCGCATCAGGAGGAGGGCCGGCGCGTGCTCGATGGTGTGATTGCCCAACTCGAAGACGTGGCCAAGGTCGAGACGCCCGCCGTGCAGCACGGCCGGCGCATGGTATGCACCCTGGCCCCGAAGTAAAGTAACCGGTTACTGGACGAACTGTTCTTCCGCTTCGTCGGCGTGGGTGGTGATTTCGCCCGCGTCTTCCAGGCGGCGTACCACGTCGACGATTTGCTGTTGGACCTGTTCCACGTTCGATAGTCGTACCGGGCCGAGGTATTCCATCTCCTCGCGCAGCAGATCGGCCGCCCGCTTCGACATGTTTTGGAGTATCTTGTCTTTCAGCTCCTCGCTTGCGCCCTTCAGTGCCATGGCCCACTGCGAGCTTTCCACGTTCTTGAGCAATGTCTGGATGTCGCGATCGCTCAGCTTGTTGATGTCTTCGAAGACGAACATCAAGCGGCGGATTTCCTCAACCAGTTCAGGGTCTTCCTGGGCCAAGTTTTCCAGCAAACTGCGTTCGGTGGCCCGGTCGGTCACGTTCAGAATCTCGGCAACGCTGTTCACGCCTCCGGCCGTTTCGAACTGCTGACTCATGACGCTGGCCATGCGGTGTTCCAGACCGTTTTCCACCTCCTTGATAATGTCCGGGCTGGTCTGGCTCATCGTGGCAACCCTCCGGATGACGGAAAGTTGTCTTTCGGCGGGCAGTCCACTGATAATGTCGGCGGCCTGCGCAGGCGGCACGTGGCAGAGGATCAGGGCGATCGTCTGCGGGTGCTCGTCGATGATGAAGGTGAGTAAGTTCTGGCGGTCGACCTTCTGAAGGAATCCGAAGGGCAGGGCCTCGATCGACTGCCGAACGCTTTCCAGCGTGGCGCTGGCGTTCTTGCCCAGTGCCCCCTCAACCAGCGAGCGGGCCACGTCGAGCCCCCCGCTGCGCCCGGTCAGGGCCGCTGGGTTGGACCGGGCGAATTCCTGAATGACCCCCTCCTGCTCTTCGCCTGAAAACGCCGTCGTTCGCGCGATTTCGATCGAGACCGCTTCGAGCTGCTTCGGCTCAAGCCGGCTCATGATTTGCGCTGCCTGGTCCTCGGGCAGGCTCATCAGCAAGATGGCGGCCTTGCGGACATTGGAGGTAGGTGCAGTCATTGTTCCACCGTCGAGAGGTCGAGGGGCCCGGGGCGGCGCATACCCTCCGGCTGGCCGTATATCGACACGACAAGACTGGCAACTTGAGGCCAAATTCAGACTATCAGACGGGCCGCCGACTTCACGTGTCGTCGGTCGCCGCGCCTAAATCGGCCATTTATCCCTTCGCGAGCCCTTATCGGAGATGGGGAACTCCGCTTGGCTGAGGCTCAGATGGTGGCGGCCGCGGGTGTGGGAGCAAGGCCCACTTCCAACGCCAAATCGCCCCACTCGGTGGTGAACGGCACGCAAATGGGCGTCACGTTCGACGGGAACCGGACCACGTGATTCGCACCGGTCACGACGCTTGGCAGGCCAACCATCAGATTCAGGCCAACAAGTTCGGCCTTGGCGGCCCCGGCCACCATATTGGTCAGTTCGCCCACGGCGTCGATTACGTCGGCATCGATCTCGTCTGTTTCGCAAAGCAGCATGGCGGAAGCGGCCTTCTTGGCGACCTCGGCGGAAAGGCTTAGCACGACCATTCCGACGGCGTTCCCGGAAAGCCCGATGATGCCGCTTACCCCATGACGCTGCGTCTTCCCAACCGTGAGCGCCAACGGACCACGATGCACCTCGCAGCCCAGCATGGTCCGAAACGCTTTGCTTAAGGAGGCGATGAACGGGTTGATATACTCGGCTCGCATCGAGAAGGGCCTCCATACAAGACGTGAGCGTTCAACGGGTGGGCCAAAGACCTCACAATTCGCAAACGGAGGCCGGAACCGAACGCCAAAGTTGCCATCCAGCGACCGGCATCCAGAAACGGAAGAACCGTTGCGTTGAACAACTGCAACAACCATCAGTGGAGCGGAGGAGATTCGAACTCCCGACCTCTTGAGTGCGATTCAAGCGCTCTCCCAGCTGAGCTACCGCCCCGGCCAACACTCGGCATTATCGACCTCGGCTGACATGGACTTGATTTTATGCGGATAACGGAAAGCTGTCAAAGGGGGCCGCTGGTAAGCGTTCCGGCCCGGTGCGATCGGGGAGGACAGTGGCGTACGCGCGGGCGGGGCCGTTGACACACTCGGCCGATCCCGTAAAATATTGGGCTCTTTGGAAGGCAACCGTCGCCAAGGATCGATGTGAATGTGACCGAGCAACCCGTTTTTTAGGAGATCGCAGATGTCAGAGGAAAAATCCGCTGGAATTGTTAATGTCATGAAGGAGGGGAGGCTGTTCCCCCCGCCTGAGGATTTCTCGAAGAGGGCTCGTATTGGCTCGATGGAGCAATACCAGAAGATGTGGGACGAAGCCGCCGCCGACCTGGAGGGCTTCTGGGACCAGTTCGGCCATGAATTGCACTGGTTCAAGCCCTACGACAAGGTGCTTGAGTGGAACGAGCCTTTTGCGAAGTGGTTCGTTGGGGGGCAAACAAACGTTTCTTACAATTGCGTGGACGCGCACCTTGCAACGCACCGGGCTGACAAGACGGCCATTATTTGGGAAGGCGAGCCGGGGGACGTGCGGCAGTTTACCTATCGCGAACTGCACAAGGAGGTGTGCAAGTTCGCCAACGTGCTGAAGAAGCTCGGGGTCAAGCAGGGCGACGTGGTGGCCATGTATATGCCCATGGTGCCTGAATTGGCGATTGCGATGCTCGCCTGCGCTCGCATCGGCGCCGTCCATTCGATCGTCTTCGGCGGGTTTTCGGCAGAGGCGATCGCCGATCGAAATAACGACGCGTCGGCGAAAATCCAGATTACGGCCGACGCCGGATGGCGCCGCGGCAAGGAATTGCACTTGAAGGCGAATGTGGACGAGGCGTTGAAAAAGTCGCCGACGGTCGAGAAGTGCATCGTCCTGAATCGCGTGGGCACGGAGGTGGAAATGCAGCCGGGCCGCGACCTCTGGTGGCACGAACTCATGGCCGAGGCTTCCGACGATTGCCCCGCGGAACCGCTGGACAGCGAAACTCCCCTGTTCATCCTGTATACGAGCGGTTCGACCGGCAAACCGAAGGGAATCAAGCATACCACCGCCGGCTACAACCTGTATGCGAAGAAGACCGTCGAGTGGGTCTTCGATATCCGCGATGAGGATATCTACTGGTGTACGGCCGATATCGGCTGGATTACCGGACATAGCTATGTTGTTTACGGGCCGCTGGCCGCCGGCGCCACCGTCCTCATGTACGAAGGCGCACCCGACACGCCGGGCCTTGACCGCTTCTGGGAACTGGTCGAGAAGTACAAGGTGAGCATTTTCTATACCGCGCCCACGGCCATTCGCGCGTTCATCAAGTGGGGCGATGAATGGGTCGACAAGCACGACCTTTCGAGCCTTCGCGTGCTGGGCACCGTCGGCGAAGGGATCAACCCGGAAGCGTGGATGTGGTACCACGAGAAGATCGGCGGCGGCAAGTGCCCCATTGTCGATACCTGGTGGCAAACCGAAACCGGCGGAATCATGATGACGCCGCTGCCGGGCGCGACACCGACCAAGCCGGGAAGCTGCTGCAAGCCGCTGCCGGGCATCATCCCGGAAATCGTCGGCGAGGACAAGCAGGCCGTGCCCACAGGGCAGGGCGGTTGGTTGACCATCACGAAGCCCTGGCCCGGCATGTTGCGAGGCATCTGGGGCGACGACGATCGCTACAAGGCCCAGTACTGGAGCGACGTGCCCGGCAAATACCTGTGCGGCGACAACGCCCGGTGCGATGAAGACGGCTACTACTGGATTATGGGCCGTATTGACGACGTGCTGAACGTTTCGGGCCACCGGCTGAGCACGATCGAGATCGAAAGCGCGTTGGTCAGCCATCCGGCGGTGGCTGAGGCCGCCTCGGTCGGCCGTCCGCACGACATTAAGGGCGAAGCGGTGTCCGTTTTCATCACCCTTGCCGGCGGGTTCGATCCGACCGACGACCTGCGCAAGGAACTGAAAGGCCACGTGCGCAAGGAAATCGGCGCGCTGGCCGTGCCGGACGATATTCGCTTCACCACCTCGCTGCCGAAAACGCGCAGCGGTAAGATCATGCGGCGCCTGCTGCGCGATATCGCCGCCGGGCGGGAGAGCGCGGGCGACACCAGCACCCTGGAGGACTACAGCGTGCTGGCCAGTTTGCGTCAGAAAGAAGAGTAGCCCGCCGCGGCACGATGGTTATTGAGCCGGGCGGCCCGCGGAATGGCCGCCCCGGCGCGAGTTCTCTCCGGCGGCCTCTCCCGAAGCGGGAGGCCGCCGGTTTTCTTGTGGACGGTTACCCTCCGCCCAGCCACATACCGGCCCGGTACGTGATGAATGCTCCGACATAGGCCAAGAGCGTCATGTAAACAAAAGCGAAAACCGGCCAGCGCCATGTGCCGGTTTCCTGCCGCATGACGGCCAACGTGGCCGCGCATTGAGCGCACAGAGCATAGAACACCAGAATGGACAGGGCGACCGGCACGTTGAAGACCGGCCGCCGGCTGCCCTCCCATACAGCGGCACGCATCCTGGTTTGCAGGCGGTTCAGATCGGCCTCCGAGTCGAGATCGACGTCGTCCCCCAAATTGTAAATCACGCCCATAGTGGCAACGACCACCTCGCGCGCCGGCAAGGAGGCCAGCACGGCGCACCCGATGCGCCAGTCCCACCCCAGGGGCCGCACGGCCGGCTCGATCAGCCGGCCCAAATGACCCAGGACGCTCTGACGCTGCTGCTCGCCGGTGATCTCCCGGTTGAGTTCGTCGATTTCGTCGTCCAGGCGGGCGCGTTCGGGCGATTGGGCGGGCAATTGGTCCAGGCGCGCTTCCATCGCGCGGCGCGCGTCCCGCAACGGAGCGACCGAGGGCGGATTCTGGGGGTAGTACAGCGAGGCCCACACAAGGATCGATACGGCGAAAATCAGCGTGCCCGCGCACCGGAGAAACTGCCACGCCCGTTGCACCACACGGTAAATGACATTCCGCGGCGAGGGCCACTTGTAGCTGGGCAGCTCGAGCAGAAACGGCGGCGTCGCCCCGCGCAGCAGCGTGCGCTTCAGCACCAAGGCCGCGAGCACTGCCACAACAATGCCCATCGCATACAAGCCCGCAAGTACAAGCCCTTGTAGATTGACCAAACCACCCAGGTAGGTCCACGACGGAATGAAAGCGGCAATG
Organism: Planctomycetales bacterium; assembly: GCA_007127495.1. Classification (GTDB taxonomy): domain Bacteria; phylum Planctomycetota; class Planctomycetia; order Pirellulales; family Thermoguttaceae; genus PWXP01. The sequence goes on along the minus strand of SKZG01000143.1, from coordinate 2,069 downwards.
AGTAGCGCGTACACGGGCAGTCGAGCCGAACAAGTCAGCAGCGGCGCGACGAGGATGGTCGTCAGCCGGTCGCGCTCGTCCTCGATCACTCGCGCGGCCATAATGCCCGGCACGGCGCAGGCGAAAGACGAGAGCATGGGAATAAACGCTTTGCCGCTAAGCCCCACACGCGCCATCATCCGATCCGCCAGATAGGCCGCCCGCGCGATGTACCCGCAGTCTTCCAGCACAGCCAGAAACAGGAAAAGGATGGCAATTTGGGGCAAGAACACCACGATGGCGCCGACGCCGCCCACGATCCCTTTTTGCAGCAAGCTTTGAAGGGCTCCCTCCGGTACGGTTGCCCCCACCCACTGAGCGACCTGGGCGACCGCGAACTCGACGCCGTCCATCAGCGGCTGCGCTCCCGCAAATACCGCCTGGAATATGGCCACCATGACCAGCAGGAACACAGCAACCCCCCAAATGCGGTGGGTGACGACCTGATCAACACGATCGCTGAACGTCGGGCTGTAAGTTTCCGGATGCCGGACCACACCCTTGAGCACCTCAATGACCCAGGCATACCGCCACTTGGTTTCGACTGCGGGTATTTCGCAATCTTCCTGTGCGAGCCTCGCGCGGGCCCGGACCAGTGCATCCTGCGTGCCTTCGGGCAGGCATCCGCGGGCGAGCATGTCCGATTCCAGATACCCGCCGGCATCGAGAAGCAGCCGTCGTGCAAGCCCTGGGCACAGCGACTTTCCGTTGGGCGTCCGAGACGTTTCGAACCAGCTCCGCAGTTGCGTCACCTCTCGCACGAAGGGTTCGGGAAAAGGGACTCTACATTCGGGGATATCTGATTTCATGGCCTCGGCCAGTGCCGCCTTGAGCTGTTCCAAGCCGAGCCGCCGATTCGCCTGGATAGGTACGACGGGTATGGGCAGCCGTTGCCGGAGTGTGGCCAAGTCAATGTGGATATCTTGTTCGGCGGCAACGTCGAGCATGTTGACCGCCAGAACTGCCGGCAAGCCCAGTTCCAACACTTGGCTGAGCAGGTACAGGCTGCGTTCGAGGTTCGAGGCATCGGCCACGCACACGACGGCCTGGGCCCGGTCGAATTCCACTCGCCCGCCCAGCAGGACTTCGCAGGCGACCATTTCGTCGCGGCTGCGCGGCGAGAGGCTGTACAGCCCCGGCAGGTCGAGCATTTCCACTTGTCGGCCATCGACCAGCATGCGTGCGGCCTTGCGTTCGACCGTCACGCCCGGATAGTTGCCCACATGCTGGCGGACGCCCGCCAGGGCACTGAAGAGGGTCGATTTTCCGGCGTTGGGGTTTCCGACGAGGGCGACCGTGGTGGCCGGTTCAAACGTGGTCAGAACTCGTTGCGCCATGATACCCGCGGGGAGCGTGTCTACTCGCTTCGGTGAACGAGAATTCGTAGGGCGGGATCGCAGCGCAAACACACGTTTCCTCCCCCGAGGCGGAGGATACACGGATTGCCGGTCCGGAACATTCGCACGCGCGATCCACCGCGCAACCCAAACTCTTCGAGGCGATGCACATCGGGACCACGGCCGGTAATCCGGCTTATCGTCGCCGTTTCACCGGCGAGAAGCTCTTCCAAAGGGACGGCATTATCGACCATAGCAATGATTTTCTATTACAGGGAGTGGTTTAGTGTCTTTCGACACGCCATGCGCGAATGATTGCATCGCGATTTTGATTGCGGCCACAGGCCGAGTTTTGGTTCTTTGAATTGAGAATCAGTCTCACAAAATATCATTCTACTGCCTGACGGCAATCGCCACAAGTGGCCGGCAGCGGTTTTGGAAAAAAAACCGATGTGCCGCCTGAATTGCCCTCCAGTAGGGGGCAAGTGGGCTCTACGTGACTGCCACTATTCATGGGGGGCTGGCAGTTTTCCCCGCTTCATGCAGAGCGGACAAGGCGGCGGGACGTGTTTAAGGGGTCGGGGTGCGTCGGCGAAAGCCGGAGAAAGGTAGCGAATGAAAGAGTCGTACGAGGTAAGACCTAGCCAGTCGCCTTGGCCTCGAGTGATGCGTGTCGTCGGGCAACCGGCGGGG
>SKZG01000018.1 GCA_007127495.1 Planctomycetales bacterium | reverse complement strand
CTCAGCACATCGCGAGTTGCCCGTGCCGCCGTTGATCACCTGCCCGGCAATCGAGCGCGAGACCCCGGCCACCCGCGCCACGTCGGAAAGGGTAGGCGGTCGTTTCTGCGTTAGGGTTGTATTACTGACGTTTTGCATGGCCAACAGATATAATACCAAGAAACCTCACGCGAAGTCAAGTGCCCGTGCAAAGATAGTCCTGCCCCGCACTGACCGGCTGCCTGGGGCAGCCCCGATTTACGGCCAGAACCGGGCGGGTGCGCTCCGGACGAATCGGCTCACCCGCCGGCTCACTCGACCGCCTTGACCACCGCATTGGCAAAGTCGAGCAGTTCCCACATGCGGCCTTCGATCACGCTGACGATGACGTCCAATTCCAGCTTCAGGTATTGGTGGACGAGGATATTGCGAAAACCGACCATCGACTGGAGCGTGCGCATCTGGTCCAAGCCGATCCATCCCCCTTCGTGCAGCAGCGAGAAGCTCTCGCGGCTGTCTTGGGGCAGTCCCAGCTTCTTGGCCTTGATGACGTGATTGGCCATGTCGATGGCCAATTCGCAGGCCCGCTGCAAGTTCATGCTGACCGCGTCTTGTCGCAGGTAATCGGTCTCGAAGGGCACGCCGGTGTCGAGTGTGTAGTATCGCTCGACCTGCGCCAGGCAGCGCTCGATGCTGACCTTCTTGTTCAACAACGTGTCATTCATGGTACGACGAATCTTCCGCTTCGCAAGCCTTCGGCCAAAATTTCGGCCCGTTCCTCGTTCAGCTTCTGGTAGAAGGAAAGGACGAGCGCCTCGAACTCTTCGACCGCGTATTGATCAGCACAGAAGAGGCGGCGCCCCCCGTAAACCACCTCTTTTTGCACGACGGTGGGCGCCCGCCGCAAATTGACGAGGTCGACGTCTTTGCCGAGGCGTTGCTCGAGTGCCGTGTGCAGGCCGGACCACGTCAGGCTGCCCGCCTGCTTCGCCTCGTCGGCCGGCAACAGGACGGCCATGTCGACATCGCTGCCGGGCCGCTGGTGTTGCGTCCCGTGCGTCCCAAAGAGGTACACGGCCTGAACGTGCGGATGATACTCCAGCACCGTGTTTACGATCGCTTCGTGATCCGCCATGAATCCACACTGCCAAGGATGTTTGCGCCATGCCCATCGGCAGGGTCCACCTGAGCCTTTTCCAAGGACCACAGTGATTTTACGTCGCGAATGCGGGCGGGTCAACCCGCCGTCGATGTCGCGAAGCTGGCATGCAACCTCCATACCTCCATCAAGCAGTACATCGGCTATCAGGGCCACCCGGATAGAGTCAGAGGTCACGGCCGGCTGTGGTGAACAGGCAGCCAGGTGCAAAGATAGTAGGCTCGGGGGGTGATTAAGTCGAGCAAGGCTTTCAGGTCGAGGCGGCGGCTGTGCGTCTCGGCGCCCATCAGCAGGCGGGCGAGGCTGGGCTCCGGGCGGTAACGGACGACTTTCACCTCGTCCGGGTCGAGCCCGGCCACTTCGATCGCCCGCTCGATGGCACGTTCGACGAATCCGATCCGGTCGACCAGGCCGTGCTCGACCGCCTGCCGCGCGGTGAAGATTTGCCCCGTGGCAATTTTATCGAGGGCGTCGGGATCGTCGCGCAGCGTCGGCCGGCCGGAGCGGATGGTGTCCTTGAATTGCTCGAATCCCTCCTCGACGATTTGGGCGAACAGCTTGCGTTCCTCTTCCGACATGGGTTTGGCCATGCTGCCCATGCCTTTCAGATCGCCGCTGGCAATGGCATCGTACTCGATTCCCCAGTTCTGGAGCAGTTCCGAGACGTCGTAGCGAGGAATGACAACCCCGATCGAGCCGGTGAACGTCGACGGTTCGGCGTAGATGCTCTCCGGCGTATCGCCCACGGCCATCGCCACGTAATAGCCGCCGCTGGCAGCCACTCCACCCATGCTCGCCACGATGGGTATTTCCCGATCCTCCGCCAGCTTGCGCAAGTGATGGTGCAAATAGTCGCTGCCGCTTACCGTGCCGCCGGGCGAGTTGATGCGCAGGACGACGGCCTCGACCTGATCGTCGTTTTGCGCTCGGTCAATTTGCCGCTTGACGAACCCATCTGCTTCGTCCAGGATGATTCCCTCGATCGTGATGACGGCCACCTTGCGGGTCGCCTGCCGGTTGTGCGAGACGAACTCCTCGCGGACCCGTCGCTCGCCGGCGGTCGTGGTCAAACCGGCGAGGGTCGCCATCGCCGCGAGGCCAACCATCATCAGGCCCAGCCCGGCGATCATCAGCAGGGCCAGTGCAATCCATAGGCCCGTACGGGATCGGCGCGGCGGCCGGCCGTATTGCGAGTCCTGCCACTCATGCACCGGCTGTGCGGCAATCGGCTCGCGCGGCGCCGGATTCGGGGCCTCATTTCCAGGAACGCCTTCGGGGTGCGACTGCGAGTCCATAGCCATGTCTCCTTGATTCAGTTCCAGTTTGGGATATTATACTCGCCGCGTGCCGTAATTGCGCTTTTGTAGGATGGACATTCTTGTCCGTCTTCGCTTTGACGGGCTAAAGCCCATCCTACGGAAAGCGCAGTTTTGGGCCGCGGCGACTATACCACGGCCCGCGAAGAGCCAGCCCCATTGTCGCGGCGAACGGGCATTGTCGACCAGGGGGGGCCCATTCCGTCGCGACAATCGGGATAGTCCCTCTCCGGCGAACGGTTACCTTCCTGCCTCGATCAACTCGGCGGCGCCGTGTCGCAGAAGCGATTCGGCCACCCGGCGACCCAAGGCCACGGCCTCGTCGCCGGCGGCGGTGTGTCGGACTTCGATGGCGCGCGTACCGTGCGGATGCACCACCCGCCCTTGCAAAACCAAGCAGTTTCCTTGCACCCTTCCATGCGCGGCGATGGGGGCAAGGCAACCGCCCCGCAGCGCAGCCAACATTGCTCGTTCCGCCGCAATCGCAGCGTGGGTTTCCGGGTGGTCGAGCGCGGCGAGCGCCTCGACGGCCTCGGCGTGGCCGGCGCGGGTTTCGATGGCCAAGGCCCCCTGGCCGACGGCCGGCAACATGAGGGTGAGCGGCAGTTGGCGGGCGATGCGCTTCGATAGTCCCAGGCGAGTCAGGCCGGCCACGGCCAATACAATGGCGTCGTACTGTCCGTCGTCGAGCTTTCGCAGCCGGGTATCGACGTTGCCGCGAATGTCCTCCACGCGAAGGTCGGCTCGGTGGTACAGGAGCTGCGCGCGGCGACGCAGGCTGCCGGTGCCCACCACGGCCCCCGGGGGCAGTTCGGCCAGGGAACCGGCGCGGTTGCACACGAACGCATCGGCAACCGGGCCGCGCTCGGGTACGGCGGTAAGCTGCAATCCGGCCACTTCCTCGGTCGGCAGGTCCTTCAAACTATGGACGGCCAAATCGATTTCGGCGTCCAGCAAGGCCCGCTGCAACTCCTTGGTGAACACGCCCTGCCAGTCGAGTGTGCCGATGGCTTCACGCTGGTTGACGTCGCCTCGGGTGCGTATGGGCACGAGCACCACGTCGCGGTTCATCGCGCGCAGCCGGGCCGCTACCCACTCGGCCTGCCAGCGGGCCAGCAGGCTTTCGCGTGTACCAATGCGAAGCGTCATGGGCTGTCGGCTCCAGGGTATTCAGCGTTCGGCTGCGGCCGGCTGTTCAGCAATGGCCGGCTGTTCAGCAACGGTAAGTCTTTCGGAGTCCTCGCGAGGCTTCGCCATCTCCACGACCTGCTGCGGCGGGACGACCACGCCGCAACTGACGATGTACTGCAGCGCCTGGTCGATGGTGATGTTCAAGTCGACGATCTCGCTTTTTCGCACGGTAATCGTAAATCCCGTCATGGGCGCCGGCGACGTACACATCAGAAGGGAAACAACCGGTTCGTTCGCAATGCCGCGTATGTCGACCAGGCTTTCGCCGGTCACGAAACCGAGCGACCAGATGCCCTCGCGAGGGTACTCGATGGCGACCACGCGGGTGTACTCGATGTTGCTTTCGCTGAAGAGGAAATCGGTCACTTGCTTTACGGAGGAATAGACGCTTCGGACCAACGGCAGCCGGTGGACGCCCTGTTCGAAACGGCGCCAGAAGAAGTGGCCGATTCCCGCCGCCATGAAATTGCCAAGCAAGTACAACATCCCGACAAAAACCACCAAGAACACCGGCATGACGTAATACGGCCGCAGGTATTTCAGGTCGATATAGCGGCGATACACCGCCTCGCCGGTTTGCGGCAGAGGTTCCCGGGCGGCGTGATTTCTGCGCACGTGATCGAAAACCGCTTGCGGCACGAAGGTATCGTTCGGCAGCCGCCGGTACGTTTGACCGTCGATGACGACCGTGCGCTGCGCGGGATCGTCCAATGGCACGTTGTCGCGGATATCGGCCTCGTGCCACAAGATCGCTTCGCGCGCAACGAAGGTGACCGGCCGCAGCAGGTACTCGTCAATCGTATTGCCAACCCAAAGGAAAATGACAATCGTCAACAGCGGCGGCACCAGCACGCCAAGCCCTCGGAGCACGGCCGAACGGAAAGGCCGGTCCGGACGGTTGCGAGCGTCGCCGGTAACGAGAGGATGCGGAATCATATCGAAAAACCCTAAAAACCCTATTGCTTGGTGCCCTGCGCCCGAGCCAGGACGGCCACGTGGACTTCAGCGGCGCCGGACTGTTTCAGTGCCCAGGCGATTTCGCTGCATGTGGCCCCCGTGGTCAACGTATCATCAACCAGAAGCGCACGAGCACCTGCTAAATCGTAGTTCGCTCGGACCGCAAATGCGTCACGCACGTTGCGAAATCGTGCTTGGGGCGGCAAATTCTTTTGTGCTGGCGTGTTGCGCCGGCGAATGACCACACGGGCTTCATTCGGCACCCCCAAATGGGTTGCCATCCACCGCGCGATCGTCTCGGGGCTATTGGCCCCACGCCCAAGGCGACGGCGCCAGTGGAGCGGTACTGCCAACACGAAGTCGGGACGCAGGCCCCGAAGCTCCTCGTTCCGCCGTTCCAGCAGCAGCCGGGCCATCGCCTCCGACATCAGCCCGCCGGACGGGCGTTTCATTGCGGTCACCACGCTTTGGAGCGGTCCGTGGTAGTTGCCCAACGCCACAACGGAGTCGAACTGGAGCCGCGAAGTGCGGCACCAGGAACACCCGTTAGGCTGTGGAAGGTTCTCCGGAACCTCTCCGCCGCACCGCAGGCAACAATTCCATTGGACCGGCCCCAACTGGTCGGCACAATCCGGACAAATCATACCACCCGCAGGCCAGCCCGAGCAGCCCGTTGACTCCACCTCACACCAAACGCATCTTGGCGGGAACACCAAATCGGCAATACCGCGTGCGGCGTGAGCAACACGTGCCCAGCCGGCGCGCACGGCGATGGCTCCTCGCAAATCGCGTAAATGAAGCACCTTCGCGGCG
>SKZG01000126.1 GCA_007127495.1 Planctomycetales bacterium | reverse complement strand
TCTCAGCGGTGGACGAACGGAAGAAGGCCGCCTACACCACGGCCCGGGAGGCCGAGAAAGCCGCGAAGGCCGCGCTCGATGCCGCACACATAAGGGCCGGTGAACTGCAAGCGGCAGAAGCCCTGGTGGCCCATGCCAAGGGCAAGTGGATTGGGGGCGCCGAAGCAGGTATCGAGGAGGCACAGAAGAGGCTCGCGAGCGCCGCCACCGACGCCGAGCGCCAGGCGGCGCAGGAAGCATTGGCCAAAGCGCAGGAGGGCCTCAAAGCCGGGCAAGCGGCACTCGTGGAGCGCCAGGCGGCGCTCGACAAGGCACGGCGCGAACGGCCCCAAGTGGAGAAACAACTGGCGGAAGCCGAGTCGGCCTTCGAGCAGGCCGTCGCCCGGACCCTCAAGACAGTCGAGGGCATGGGGCTCGATTCCCTGCTGACCAGCGACAAGCTGGACGCCAAGCTCGCGGAATACGTCCTCTTGAGCGAGGCTACGCCGCGCCGGCTGGCCGAGTTCGCCGCACGGGGCCCCGGGCAAGAAAAGCTGATCGGGCAGTTGCTGGCCAATGGCGACCTGATGGTGAGGATCGCCGCTGCGAATGGCGCGATGGGCGGCAACTACGGCGAAGCGATGCAAATCTATACCGCCATCCTGAAGGCCGGCAACAAGGCCGGCGAAGGCGTGCTGCAGCGCCTGGCCCTGGCCACCGCCCTCGAGCACGCGGTGCCGGTCAAGCAGACCAATGCCAAGGCCGACACGGACGGCCCGGAGCACGTGGATCCGGTAAAGCGCTACCTCCATTTCGAGAAGGCCTTCCTCGACGGTGAATTGGACCCGGCCTTCAAGGACCTGAGCAGTTGGGACCTTCGCATGGTCGTCAACGGGGAGGAGCCGGAGGAAATCCTCACCTGGGGGCGCCAGATGCTCCGCAACTACCGGCCGGACCACGTCACCACCGATGACTACAACTGGCGCTACGCGGCGATCGTCCGCAGCGACGTCCGATACGGCTCCCAAGACAACCAATACGACGAGGACCGGCTGCACTTCTTCCAGAACATCCTCAAGAACGGCGGCGTGTGCGGCCGCCGCGCCTTCATCGGCCGCTTCATCCTGCGCGCCTTCGGCGTCCCCACCATCGCCCGCCCCCAGCGCGGCCATGCCGCACTGGCCCGCTGGACGCCCGACGGCTGGGTCATCTGCCTCGGCGCTGGCTGGGGCTGGGGTTGGATACCGGCAACCGGCGGGGGCCGCCTCAACGACCTCGATTTCCTGGCCATGACGCAGGCGCGGATGACCGGAGAGCCGTACATGCAGGTCCTGCGCGCCCAATGGATCGGCGATGCCATGGGTGAGGCACGCACCTTCGGCTTCCTTACCGGCGATCCCGCCTTCTGGAACGGCGTGGCACTGTACACGCAACGGAGAATCATTCTCGATGCCGATGCCAGGACGCTCGCCGCGGTCGGCGAGGACATCGGCGAGGCCAACGAAACCAAGGAGAAGGTGGACATCGCGAGGGTGACCTTGAGCGAGGAGGACTGCGCAATCACCATCGACGGCAACGGCGTGATCACGATTCCCGCGGTCGCCTGCAGCAAACCGACCGAGAGCACGGGCAAAATCATCTTCATGCCGAGCAATCTTGGCGGCAAGCAGCTTCACTACAGCCGGCTCGGCGAACCCGAGGACTTCGAATACGTCTTCGACGCCCCGGCAGCAGGCAAATACACGATCACCGCGCGGGTGGTCACACCCAGTTGGAAGCAGCGGCTCTCGGTCAAGGCCAATGGCTCCGGCCCGGTGGACATCGCCCTGCCGTTCACCGTCGGCATGTGGGACGTGACCGAACCGGTCGAGATCACCCTGCAACAAGGCCGGAACGTGCTCAGCTTCTCGCGCGATCAGGATGCAGGCCTCAAGGGCGTGACCATCAGGGACTTCACGCTGACACCGGTGAAGTGAGTATCTTGTTGCTGGACTAATGCACGCGTCGCTGCCGGCGATACTCCGTCGGCGTCACGCCGACGTCTCGGCAGAAGACCTGGTGCATCTGCTTCGGCTTGACGAAGCCCACCTTGCGGGCAATGGTTTTCATGGACTCGTCCGTCTGGGCGAGTTCCCGCTTCGCCCGCTCGATGCGAACGCGGCGAATCTCGGCGGCGATCGATCGGTCGAGTTGCGTGCGAAACCGTCGCTGCAACGTCCGGAGTTCCGTGATCACGGCTTGGGCGACCTCCTCCGGGCCGATCGGCCGATGCGAGTTTGCGAAGATGAACTCCATCGACGCGGCGATCAATTCGTCTTCGACGGCACAGAAGTCGGTCGATTCGCGGACCACGAGGGCCAGCGGGGGCACGAAGACGTGCTCCGGTTCCGCCTTCGCTCTGCGTCTTCGGGCCCTTGCATCTTCGTTCATCAGCCGATCCAGCAATTGCGCGGCCTCGTAGCCGACGCGCTCGTAGCCCATCTCCACGCTGGTCAGCGACGGCCGGGGGTGCAGGCAATACGACTCCTCGTTTCTCCCGCAGACCAGCGCCACCTCCTGCGGCACGCGCCAGCCGCGCGCCAGGCACGTTTGCGCCACGTAGCGACCCGTCTGGTCGGCGCCCACGTAGACGCCGATCGGCAACCGCCAGCCATCCATCCAATCTGCAATGATTCGCACGGTCCTGCGCCATGCCGCCAGGTCGCGGTACGGGTCCATCGAGATCTCGGCCGTCGCACACGAACCGCCTGCTTCGCAGACCAATCGCTGAAACTCGCGCCCCTCCAGATCGTGAGCGAGGTCGCGGCGCGAAACCAAGGCGGCGAAGTTGCGGAAGCCGCGGGCCAAGAGATGCTCGGCCCGCATCCGTCCCGCGGCCGCGAAATCGCCGAACACACCCGGCAGCATGTCGCGCGCGGGCGAACTGAACCAGACATTGACCAGCGGCAGGTGGTGCCGGGCGGCCTGCTCGGCCAGTCGCTTCGACGCGCGGGCGATGATCCCGTCGTAGGGCACGGACTTCGACGATCGCCGCAGGAGCGTGTCGCGAGCGAACTCGTCCACGGTTGACGTCCAGCCGTGCTCCCGCGCGAACCGCTGCGTACCGGCAAAAACGGCGGTGTGCCGCTTCAGAGCCCAGCCCAGGTCGAGCATCACCGCCACCCGACGCGTTTTAGGTTGTTTCATAGGATGTCCCTTTGCAGGAAGACTGGCATGTGCGGCTTATGCCCTCGACAGATACTCGCCGCTGCGCGTGTCGACCTTGACGACCTCGCCCTCTTTAAGGTACTCGGGCACCTGGATGACCAGCCCGGTTTCGAGCGTGGCGGGCTTGGTGCGGCCGGTGGCCGAGTCGCCCTTGACGCTCGGGTCGCACTGGGCGACTTTCAGCTCCACCGTCACGGGAAGCGCCACGCCCACGCACTGGTCATTGTAGAGGAGCGCTTGCAGCCCGTCGAGGTCCTCGGTAATGTATTTGCTCTCGTCCTCGAGGTCGTCCTTGGCGAGCGAGTACTGCTCGTAGTTCTCCTGGTCCATGAACACCATGTCGGCGGCGTCGGCGTAGAGGTACTTGACCTGCCGGCGGCGGAAGTCGGCCTCGTCGAGCCCCTCGCCGCCGCGCAGCGTGATGTCGACCTTCTGCTTCGTGATCAGGTTCCGGGCCCGGAATTTGTAGAAGGTGGCGGCGCCCCGGGCCGACGGGCTTTGCACCGACACCGACTCGATCATACACGGCGCATCGCCGTAGTTGACAATCGCACCTCGTTTAATGTCTTTCGCTTGCATCGTAAGTACTCACGTGAGAAAGGGGTTTGAATATGAATGTGAGCCGGCGGACCTTATGTTCGCGGCCGCAACCTGGGCTTCCCGTGGACAACGCCCGCGCGCCGCGAAACTTGGCCACAGCCCCCCGGGAACGGTTATCCATAGCCGCCCATCCCGAAGAAAAGTTTCCGCTTGAGGAAGCGATAGACCCAGTAGTCTTCGGGCATTTCTTCGCCGGGCAGGTGGTGGCTGCTGCGCGGCGGCGAGGCGGCGATCTCGGCCAGCGCATCGCGGCCGCTGTGGTCGGCGGCGCCGCTTTCCTCGATGAAGCGGGCCAGCTCCTGCGGATGCTCCAAAATGACACACCCGCGAGTCCGCTCGGAAACGAACTGCTGGAAGCCGCGAAGGAACCGGCTGCCGTCGATCGTGCGGAACAGGTCGCCCTCATGGTCGGCAAGGTTCTCGCACGCGAAGCTCAGCGGGGGGCAGGGCTCAATGCTGCCGCCTGGGCCGATGTGGAACCCCAGCCCCTGCGCGGCCGGACACACCGCCTCCCCCGCCGCGTTCCAGTACGTGTCGATCAGAATGATCGGATGCCGCCGCCGCAGTGCCAGCAGCCGCCGGCGCAGGGTGAGCATCTTCTCGCGGTCGACACAGAACTCGGGCGAGGGGGCGGGTCCGACAGGCCGGAACACGTAGTACCAAAGGTACATCGCGCCGCGGTCGATGAAGTAGCGCACGTACTCGTCGGCCGTGACCTCGTCGAGGTTGCGGCCGGTTACCGTGGTGGCCACGCCGAACAGCAGCTTCGCCTTCCGCAGCCGCTCGATGCCCTCGACGGCGGCCTCGAACGTGCCCCGGCCCCGGCGGGCGTCGTTCTCCGGCGCGAACCCGTCGATGCTTACCAGCGGCGTGATGTTCCCGAGCCGCCGGACCTGCTCGACGCTCGCGGCGTCGAAGAACATGCCGTTGGTGATGATCTGGAAATAGCACTCGGGATGCGCCTCGACGATTTCCCAGAGCTGCGGGTAGAGCATCGGCTCGCCGCCCAGCAGGGTGTAGAAGTAGGCCTTCTGCCGCTTGCCCGCCTCGATCAGGCGATGGACGTCGTCGAGTGGGAGGTGCCTCGGGGCCTCGCCGGCCTGAATCCAGCAGCCGTTGCAGCGGAGGTTGCAGGCGTTGGTGAGGGCGAGGAAGAGGAAGGGCGGAAAGAGTTCGCCCCGCTTCAGTCGTTTCCGGTAGGCGCGCATGGCCCGATCGCCCTTGAACACCCACAAGTGCCCGGCCTTGAAAAGGAGTCGCGGCGAAATCTCGGTGGTCATCCGGTACAGGAGTCGAGGCAGCATCGGGGGTGGTCGATCGGTGTGTCGGTTGTCTGTCAGAGCCTGGCGGAAAAGGGGGAGGCGCCCCATGCCACTTACCTTGTAGCGGCACGGCACGAGCCGTCCGGTATTACAGTTGGAAAACCGGGCGGCTCGCGCCGCTCCGCTAACGAAAAGCCCCCAAATGGTCCTAAAGTAAGTTCACGGGCCGGCCGGCGACTGGTCCATTTTTTGGGCTCTTCCGTTTCTAAGTGCCAGACAGCCCTTGTTTTCGGGACGGCACACGGCGTGTGCCTACTACAGTAAAGCGGCCTGCACTTAGAAACGGAAGAGCCATTTTTTGGCCAAGCCATTGTATAGGTTCAGGATAACCGCTCCCAGGGGGGTGTGCCAATTGGTGTCACT
>SKZG01000249.1 GCA_007127495.1 Planctomycetales bacterium | reverse complement strand
CGCGATTGGGACTAAGTCGTAACAAGGTAGCCGTAGGGGAACCTGCGGCTGGATCACCTCCTTTCTAAGGATAGTTATACCCAGCAACGGGTAACCGTCGCAGGGGTACAATGTGGAGCAGGTCCAAAGCTTACGGCAAAAGTCATTCCGTACGATGCATCACTACCAGTCAAAGATTCCCCGAGGCCCGGGCGGACGTCATGTTCGCCCGGGCCTTTGCTTTTGCCCCCTCCTCAAACTGCCAACCCCCCGGACGAGACAAACGGAACACCAGGGCAGTCCCCCGTGAATCACGGTAGGCGAGCGCAGTCAGGGCCGCCTGCCCCGGTTGCGGCAGGGCCGCTCAGAACTCTCGCGGGCCTGGTTCCAAGACGGGGGGCGGCTCGGGAATCTCGGGAACGGCTTGGGGCGGCGGTGCGGGCGCCTCGCGGGGCACGGGCAACTCGCGGGGCCGTGGTTCGGCAACCGTCGGCTGCCGTTCCCGCTCCACCGGCGCAGGCTGGAACGGCTCCGGATGCAACGGCCGATAGATATAACTATTTGGACCGGTCCAGATCCGCTCGTGACCGAGCGGTTGCCGCACTGGGGGACCATGCGGCGCAAGTCCCCAGTACGGCGCGGCGGGAAACGGCCCGGGACGGACGAGCACGCCATGCCCCGGTTGCGGGTAGGGAGGCGGAGGCGCATATCCGCGGCGCAAGGCACGACGGGCCGCGCGCGGGTAGCCGGGCATGGCCGGTCCGACGGCGTAGGGGAAGGCCGCCGCGGCACGGGCCTGGCGAATCCCGTCAATCACCTCGAGTTGCCGCTCGATGGCCCAGCGACGCCGCTGCTCGGCCAGTTGGTCGGCGTCGGCAGCGGCCTGCTGCGGCGAGTACACCGGCCCCGTCTGTGCGGCGGCTGGGGGCTGGGCGAAAACCGAGGCGTCATGCCCCGCCCCAAAACCGAGATGGACTACGCCATAAACAGCCAACACAGCGGGAATGGAAATACGGACCCTCGTGGAACCGATATCCGTGAACTTCCTCATACACGCCTCCCTCGGTTGGAATCGCTTACACGAGTTCCTTGCGCACCGCCCATACGGCCGCCTGCGTTCGATCGGAAACTCCAATCTTTCGAAGGATATGCTGGACGTGCTCTTTCACGGTTTCATAGCTGATGTGCAACGTTTGCGCGATTTCCTTATTGGTCAACCCGTGCGCAACCTGTTTGAGCACTTCGCTTTCGCGTTGGGTAAGCGGCACCTCCACGTCGGCGGTCAGGCGCGGGGTGGCCAAGGCGCCGGTCACTCGACGCAGCTCCTCGCGCGTCCAGGCGCTTTCGCCCGCTGCTGCCGTGCGGATCGTTTCGACCAACTTGTCGCGCGTGCAGCCCTTCAAAAGGTAGCCGCTTGCGCCCAAGGCAACCGCTCGCGCAACATACGTGGGGTTGTCGAACGTCGAGAGCATCACGATGGGCAAATCGGGCTTGTCGAGCTTGATGCGACCAAGCGCGATCAGGCCGTCGCCCCCCTGCATTCGGATGTCGAGCATCGCGACGTCGATGTCGTTCTCCAACGCGAACTTCACCGCCTCGGTGCCCGTTGCGACCTCGCCCACGATCTCGATGTCCGTCTCGGCCAGCAAGATCTTCAGGCCGCTCCGCACGACTTCGTGGTCGTCGGCAATCAACAGTCGGATTTTGTCAGTCATGTACTTCTCCCAGGTTCAGAAGGGTTTGCGAAATGGCAGCACGTTGGCCGCGGGGCGAACGGACTGCCGGATTGGGAACATCTCCAATTGGATGTCAGAAATCCAGTGGTAACTTAATCGGTCGTAGGGCGGCACCGTGGCGTTTTCTGCAGAGGGTTTCGAAGGTGGCCCGACGGTTGCCCCCCTGCTTGCCCATTCACCGCTACTACCAATCATACCAAGAAATACAGCGCTGGGGAGTACCGGTGGCCGCCCAACCGCCGCAAAAAAACGAAAATCGGCCGTCGCGACCGAAAAAAGCCACAAATTACCCCTCGTGCGAGGTGTTTTTTGCGACGAGCCACCGCGCCGGGCAAGCCAAGAACGGGATCGCCGGCTATCGATAGACGCTGGGGATTGTTTCGGTCCAGCCGACAATCGGCACCTGGGGAGCCAGAACGAACAGTTCCACACGGCGGTTCTTGCGCCGGTCCTCGGGGGTGGCGTTCGGCGCGATGGGCTGATGCGGTCCAAAGCCAGCGACGCCAACCCGCGACTCTTCCATGCCTCTCGTGCGGAGCACCCCGGCTACCGCGTGCGCCCGAGCGGTACTCAGATGCAGGTTGGTCGGAAACTGCTCGCGAACGGGGCGGCCGGCGATGCGTTGATTGTCGGTGTGTCCGGCGACCAGAACGCGCAATGGTTTCGCCTCCGGCGAATTGAGAACACGTGCCAACTCGGCCAGAACTTCCTCGGCCTCGGGTTTCAACACCGCCTCGCCCGAGTCAAAAAGAATGTCGGTATCGAACTTGCTCAGCCCGGTGCTTGCGTCGAACTGAAGCGACGGGAACCGTTCGGATAGTTCGGTCAACTGCTGACTGACCTCAGGCGGCACGCGGCCAAGATGGCCTGCCAGGCCCTCGAACTGCTCGTGCAGGTGTTCTCGCTCGCGCCGGAGGCCGCCAAGCTGATGGCGGGTGATACCCAACTCTTCCTCCATCTGCGCGAGGGTTCGCTCCGCCTGGAGCAATTGATCCTCCTTGGTACGCGCATGGGTCCTGAGTGTCGCGAGTTCGACCGACTGCGCGCGGGTCAGCTCGGAAAGGTTCCGGTTCTGGGTCTGCACTGCCCGGTGGGTCGTTACCGGCACGAACAGACAGCCGGCCAACCCGGGCAGCATCGCCGCCAAGCAGGCGCCAAGGGAAATGCGAACTGCACTCATGGATTCGACTCCTTTCGAATCGGTGTATGCTATCAGCTTGCGTTACCGCTGACGGGGAACGATCCGCCGTGAACGGCTGCGCCTATCCTTCGAACCAACCGAGGATCGTTTCCATCACGGAACTGTTCACTTCGTAAGCGCCTTCCCATGCCCACATGTTCCGCATCAAGTCGTAGGTGAACATGCCGCAGAAGACGAGCACGAGCACGCACAGGACCAAGGCAACCACGCTCCAAACCGACCATGGCGCCTCGGGCAAGGCCGCGGCGGGCTGCATGAGCGGGGCACCGGCGGCCAGATCGCCCGGCTGAGCCCCGAGTGGGGCTCCCATTCCGGCGTCCTCGATGCCCATTCCCCCGCCTGCGCTGAGGTCTTCATCGAGCATGGCCGCCATCGAGGCATTCGACGTACTCGCAACCATGGTGGCCGATTCGTCGCCCTCGGTATCCAACGCAATCACCTGCGATCCGCTCTCCGAGTCCTCATCGGATTCATCTTCAAGAGGGGTCAGCAGGAAGTCGTCATCGGTTCTTGATCCCGTCCCGGCCTCGGGCTGCGATTCGTCGTCGAGGACCACCATGTCGTCCTCGCCCAACTCGAGCGATTCCTCGCCGGAGCCGAGGTCGAGCGGTTCTTCGAGCGAGAGTCCGCTATCGGCCGGGTCGACCAGCGAAATGCCACTATCACCGCCCAGGGTGATATCGCTTCCACTACCGCTTCCGCCCAATACCATGTCGTCGTCGTCAAGATCGACCCCCGACTGGCTCCCCTTGGCGTCATCGCCCGTGCCGATCGCGCTGTCTTCCAGGGTGAGGTCCTCATCGAGCGTCAGGTCCAGGTCTTCGAACTGCGATACTTTCGAGTCGACGTCTTCGGATTGGGCCGCGGCCGGTTTCCCGCCGGCCTTGTGCAGGTCGCTACCGGCGGACGCACCGCCCGGCGCACCCATGCCGATCACCGTACCCGAGGCGCCGGCATCCGACTGACCGAGTTCGACCTCGCTGAGCAGGACGTCGCCCGTATCGTCCTCGGGCGCGGCGGGTTCGTCGGTAGCGGCGGGCTTGGATGCCAGCTTCTCGATGTCTTCCACCTTGAACTTCCAATTGGCGCCATCGCGATAGCCGTGCAATTCCCGGTTCTCGCGCATCTTGGCGACGGCGTCCTCCGACACACCGAGCTTCTCAGCGGCCTGACTTGTGTTGAGATACTTCTGAGCCATGATCAACTCCGAGTCCCCCCATGCGGGACGGTTGCCTCCGAACGGCCGTTGCGGGAACGCCCGTTGCAGAGTTGTGCTTTCTGTTCCGTCACTCTATCGTTGTTCCAACAATCGTCGAATCTCCTGCGGTAACGGGGCCTCGCCGTTGAACTCCGTAAGCTGCAAATCCCATTGAATCTTGCGAACGCTCAACAACGTAATCTTGCCCGTCGCAGTCTCGATCCGATACACGCTCATGACACGCTGTTGCGTGTCGATCACCGTGAGCAATTGGCCGTCGGCCGTTTCCGCCGGCACGGCAATCAACTCGCTGCCCGCGGCGGCGTACACGGTGGTCGGCCGATCGGCCAAAGCCTCTTGGGGCAAATCCCATGGTCCAACCAACACCGCGACGACAAACGCGCCCAATAAAGTACCCAGCATTGCACTTCGCATGGCGAAACAAGAGCCTTTACAGTTTGGGCAAGCTGAGTCCTCTATCTCTATTGTAAAAGAACCAGCTCACATTTCAAGAGAAAGTCCTGACAAGACGGAAAAATTGCCCGGAACAACCGTTCACGGGCCGCACGGGTTCGGGGCCGTTTTGGGCCAACAGGCGATAGCTTTAGGGGGGGTGTTGCCTCAATATAGCCCGCTCGGCCTCAACCGCCGAAGGGAAAACCCCATTTTCGCGGCGAATACGGGGCGATTCACAAGGAATCGTCCCCGCCGCCGCGAAAATCGGGACAGTCCTCCGCGACCCAGGGCTACCCCGGAAAAAGTCGGGCCGCGAGTTTACCCGGCGCGGCGGGATGGAGCAAGATCAGCTTAAAGAAGACGAGAAGAAGACGTATGCGCCTACCGATCAGGGATGACGTCTTTGCTTGGGCCTGTAACTGTTTGACTTGCCTGCTTGCCCCGTGTATCCTTGAAGTTCGGTTGGCGAAATCAAAACCGCATTTCTAAGCAGAAACACTGTGAGGAACCCTCGCATGATTCAGCGAGTATTGGCTGCTGCGGTGGCGGTCGCTCTTGGAGTGATCAGCGGTGCGGCGACGGAGCCGCACGCCACGCGGCCGAACATTGTCCTGGTCATGACGGACGACCAGGGTTACGGCGATGCCGGCTACATGGGGCATCCGGTGCTCCAAACCCCGGTGCTCGACGAAATGGCGGCGAACGGGTTGCGGCTGGATAACTTCCGCGCCGCCTCGCCGGTGTGCTCGCCCACGCGGGCGAGCGTGCTCACCGGCCGCCATCCCACGCGCATCGGCGTGTTCCGCCACGGCCACGCTCTGCGCCCGCAGGAGCGCACCGTCGCCGCGCTGTTGCGCGAGGCGGGCTACCGCACGGGCTTCTTCGGCAAATATCACATCGGTTCGGT
>SKZG01000027.1 GCA_007127495.1 Planctomycetales bacterium | reverse complement strand
TGCCCCGCTCGGATGCGCTCCAACGCGATGGCGCCCATCACGGCGTTGTCGGTGCATAGCTCCATGGGCGCAATGTGCAGCGCAATCGACTCGCGGCGCGCGCGCTCGGCAAGGCACTCGCGCAACCGGGCATTCGCCGCCACACCGCCGCCCACGCACAGGGTGCGCAGCCCCGTCGCGGCAAGTGCCTGAAACGCCTTGCCCACAAGGCAGTCGACCACGGCCTCCTGGAACGCGGCAGCCAGGTCGGCGACCTGCCGCGGGTCGCGTTCGAGGGTTTCGAAATCGTGCCGCCCCGGCCCGACCAGCGCGTAGCGAACCGCCGTCTTCAGGCCGCTGAAGCTGAAGTCGAGCCGAGTCGGATCGTCCAGCATCGGGCGCGGCAGCCGGTACGCGGCCGCATCGCCTGCGACGGCCGCGCGGCTCAGCGACGGCCCGCCCGGATACGGCAGCCCCAGCATTGACGCCACCTTGTCGAACGCTTCTCCGGCGGCATCGTCAATCGTGGCTCCCAGGAGGGTGAAGTCGAGCGGTCCGAGGCATCGGTAGAGGTTGCTATGGCCTCCGCTGACGATCAATCCCACGCAGGGGAACACCTCGTCGCCGGCGGCCAGCCGGCAGGCGTAAATATGGGCCTGCAAGTGGTTGACGGCCACCAGGGGCACGTCGAGTGCCACGCAAAGGGTCTTCGCGGCCACCAGGCCGACCAACAGCGACCCGGCCAAGCCCGGCGTGTGGGCGACGGCCACCGCGTCCAGGTCGCTCAGCGCCAAGCCGGAACGGCCGAGGGTTTCGTGAATGACCGGCAGGATGCGCTCCAGATGAGCGCGTGAGGCGATTTCCGGCACCACGCCGCCAAACCGGCGGTGCAACGCATCCTGCGAGGCCACCACGGCGCCAAGCACCTCCAGACGATCGTTGATGACGGCGGCGGCCGTTTCATCGCAGGTGGTTTCAATGGTCAGAACGTGCATGCCCTCAATCTGCTCGGGCTAACGTCGATCCGAAATGCTCCAGCGCCATTTCCAACTGCCGGTCGGCCACGGTGCGCGGCTGCGGGGTGGTTGTTTCCAACAGCTCATTTTCCACACCCGGCGCCTCCTCGCCCGAAGCCTCGGCCGTGGTCGAACGTGGCCGCACGATATCGCGTTCACGGCGATCCTGCATAAGATTAGCCAACTCCGTGGTATCGAGCTTCAGTTCGTAGCCCTCGTCAGGCGTCACGCCCCACGGGCCGCTTTCATCCGTGTCGTCGAAGCGGTGAATGTTTTTGCCGCTGGGCCGACGGTACGCGGCGGTGGTCAATTTCAAGGCGCTGGCGCCGTCTTCCAATTCGATCACGTTCTGCACGCTGCCCTTGCCCCAGGTCCGCTCTCCGATGACGAGGGCCCGCTCGTTGTCCTGAAGGCACGCCGCCACAATTTCACTTGCGCTGGCGCTGTAACGATTGACCAGCACGACCATGGGCACGTGCTCGAAAACCGCATTCTTTTTCGCGTCCCACGCGCGCTGCGGACTGTTCCGGCCTTCCGTGCTCACGATGCGCCCCTGCGAAATGAACAAATCGGCCACTTCGATGGCGGCGCTTAAAAGCCCGCCGGGGTTGAACCGCAAATCGAGGATCAGGCCTCGCACGTCTTCCTTCTTGAGCCTTTGCAGAACCTGCTGCAATTCGCGGCCTGTATCGCGGCTGAACGCTGTGAGGCGAACATACCCGACGCGGTTGGACTCGTCGACCATGTAATTCCAAGTGTCGTTCCCGTCGCGGTGGTCCCCAAGGACGGTCTCGATGTGAATCCGCTCGCGTGCGATTTCCACAGTTCGCTTTTCCGGACTGCCTTCCGAAATGACGCTGAGCGCGACCTTGGTGCCCGGCTCGCCCTTCAGCCGCTTCACCGCCGCATCGATGGAAATGCCCTTCGTGCTCTCGCCGTCGATTTCCACAATCCAGTCGCCCGCGACAATGCCCGCACGGTAAGCCGGGGTGCCAACCAGCGGGCTGACCACCTTCAGGCGGTTGCCCTCGATGCCAATCTGGATTCCAATTCCGCCGAACTGCGCTTCGACGCTAGACCGGAATCGCTTGAGTTCGTCGGGGCCGATGTATGCCGAGTACGGGTCGAGCGTGCCGAGAACGCCCTGGATCGCCGCCTCGAAGAGTTCCCTTCGGTCAACGTCCTTGACATAGTTCCGCTCGACCTGATCGATCGTATCGACCAGCAGCTTGTACAGCTCGTACTGCTCGGCCTCGGCTCGGCCGGCCTCCGCAGCCAAACCATTCCCCTGCAACGAGGGGGAAGCGAACAGTGCCAGAACCAACCAAAAGGCCAGCCGGCTATGAAACGCCGTCACACGCAGAAAGAACGCCATGGAAACTTACTCCTATTACAACCGGAAAGCCGCACCCTAAGCGCCTCTTTGAAGTATAGAGGCCGGCACGAACGGCGGCAAGCTGAGTCCGGATCAAAAACGGCGATGTTTCACGAGCCGGAGGGGCGCTGGTCCATTCTTGGGTCTTACGTTTCCAGGTGCAGCACGCTCTAATGGAGAGGGACGCATATTAAGACCCAATGACTTCTGCCACACCAGGGGGTGCTATGGAACCCGGTGAAGGCCTAGACGGACTATGATGGCAAAGAAACAGCCTGCACAAACCTCCGGCCGCGAGGGTTCCAATTTTCGGCCGCTGCCCATGACGCCGCAAGAAGTCGCTCAGCGTGGGTGGGACTCCGTCGACGTGGTATTTGTCACCGGCGACGCCTACGTCGACCACCCCAGCTTTGCCATGGCCATTTTGGGGCGGGTCATCGAAGCCGAAGGGTTCCGGGTGGCGATTCTCAGTCAGCCCAACTGGCATTCTTGTGGGCCGTGGCGAACCTTCGGCCGGCCGCGGCTGTGCTTTGCCGTGAGTGCCGGCAACATGGATTCGATGCTCAACCACTACACCGCCGCGCGTAAGGTGCGCAACAACGACGCATACAGCCCCGACGGGCAGATCGGCCGGCGCCCGGACCGGGCCACCTTGGCCTACTGCCAACGCGCGCGCGAGGCATACCCCGGCGTGCCGATTCTTGCCGGCGGCGTGGAGGCCAGCCTGCGCCGCATTGCACATTATGATTATTGGAGCGACAAGGTCCGCCACTCCATCCTGCTCGACTCCAAGGCCGACCTGCTCGTGTACGGCATGGGCGAACGCCCTCTGATCGAGATCCTCCACCGCCTGGCCGCGGGGCAGCCGGTACACGAGCTGCACGACCTCCGCGGAACGGCTTATCGCCTGGGCGCCCGGGCCGCGCTCGAAATGCGGGCCGATCTGTCCGACTCGGTCCTGCTGCCCGATTACGATGCCGTGCGCTCTGACCGGCGGGCCTTCGCCGAGATGACCCGGCTGGCCTACCGCGAAGCCGATCCGTACGGGGGCCGGCGACTGGTCCAATACCACGGTCGGGAGGCGGTGGTGGTCAATCCGCCGTCGCTCCCGTTGGACGAGCCGCAGTTGGACCGCATTTTCGCGCTGCCGTTCACGCGCCGGCCGCACCCGACTTACGGCAACTCGCGCATACCCGCTTTCGAGGTCGTCAGGGATTCCGTCCAGATTCTGCGCGGCTGCTTCGGCGGTTGCAGCTTTTGCTCGCTGGCCGCACATCAGGGACGCGTTGTGCAAAGCCGCAGCCAGGCTTCGGTGCTTGATGAACTACGGCGCATCGCCCAGGCCGAGAACTTCAAGGGCACCATCAGCGATCTGGGCGGACCGACCGCCAACATGTACCGCATGAACTGCACACGGCCGGACGTCCGATCCAGGTGCCGCCGTCCGAGCTGCCTGGCTCCGAGCGTTTGCACATTGCTATGCACCGACCATCGCCCGCTCATCGGCCTAATGAAGGCGGCACGCCGCGTGCCGGGCATACGGCACGTGCTCATCGCTTCCGGCGTACGCATGGACCTGGCCCAGGAAAGCGATGCCTACGTCGCCGAGCTTGCACGGCATCATACGGGCGGGCTGTTGAAGGTAGCCCCCGAGCACACCCATCCCGCCGTGCTCCGATGCATGCAGAAGCCGCCCATCGAGGTGTTTTCCGCATTCCGCGACAAGTTCCAGCGGGCGGCGGCCGACGCAGGCAAGACCTTGCACTTGGTTCCCTATTTTATGGCAGGCCATCCCGGCTGCGACCTGCCGGCGATGATCGACCTCGCCCAATTCCTCAAACAGCAGCACCTGCGCCCCGAACAGGTTCAGGACTTCATCCCCGCCCCCATGGACGTGGCCACGTGCATGTACCATACGGGCATCGACCCATTCTCGGGCAAGAAGGTTTATGTGCCACGAGGCGCCCGCGAGCGGCGGCTTCAGCGCGCGCTGCTGCAATACTTCATACCGGAGAACTACGCCGACGTG
Organism: Planctomycetales bacterium; assembly: GCA_007127495.1. Lineage (GTDB taxonomy): Bacteria > Planctomycetota > Planctomycetia > Pirellulales > Thermoguttaceae > PWXP01. The sequence goes on along the minus strand of SKZG01000027.1, from coordinate 1,098 downwards.
CGTCAGGCCCTGATCGAGGCCGGGCGGGGTGACCTGATTGGCGACGGGCCCCATTGCCTGATTCCCGCCCGCCGGCCCGTGCCGCGCCGGGGCGGCGCGCAGCGTGCCAAGCGACCCGGCCGCCCTCGACCCTCGCGGAAAGGTCCGCCCGAAAACCCGCAACAGGTTCCGAGGCGCCGGCCGCTTCGGTGACCGCAAGGCAAGGCCGCTCTGCGCCATCCTTTCCAGGCTCTCAGGGCTCCTCGCCGGGCGCGTAGCGGTCATCGGGGCCATAGCGGCGACGGATCGGCCCTAATTCCACATTCCGCGTCTGAAGACGGCCGCCGCGCAGGTCGATTGCGGCCTCGCCGTAATCGTGCATCTGCTGAACCTGCTTCATGCGCACGGTTCCGCCGTGGATCTCGTACCCGACCTGAACCTCCCGGCGGCCGTAGAAGGTGTGCATCACCAGGTCGATGGGCGCATCGGGGCGCACCGTGGGCTCGACGCGCATGACCATGCCTTTGGGCAATTGGCCGGGCGGGAGCATGTCGGGCGTCACATAAGGCAGCCGGGTCATGGGATTGAAGCTGAAGTTCACGAAGGTCACGCCCCGCTCGCCGAGCTGTTGGACCCAGGCGCCCCAGCCGGCCTCGCTGCCGCCAAGCAGTACCCTGGCGTTGCCGCCGCCGCTGCCGTCGTGGTCCATGAAGTCGAACGCCCGCGAGGGGCCGTTCACAAAGACGCCGCTGATCTGCACATTGGCGCCGCTTCCGACGGCGATGGCGGCGCCGCCGCGAAATTTCAGCTCCTGACATAGCCGCGATTTTCCCGGGGATTATGCTGTTTCCGGGAAGTAGGGTGCGGCAGAAATAGGGAATGGTTTTCGGGAACCTTTTCGGGGTGGCGTGCGTCTATAGGGTATGAGATCGAGGGGATATGGCGAGAATACACGATCTGCGACCGACCCCGGGTTCGCGTCGGAGTGCTGCCCGCCGAGAAGAAGAGGCAACGCAAGACGGGCCGGGCCGCGAAGAAGACCAAGCGGTACCTCTGGATGCGAGAGGTACGCGTCCTACGCGAGGATGGGCGCCAGACGTCGATCTTCACCAACCGCGA
>SKZG01000539.1 GCA_007127495.1 Planctomycetales bacterium | reverse complement strand
CGGACCGGTGTGGTTCCTTGCCGCCTACCTGTTGCTAACGATGTTGGGTTTTCCGAGTTCGCCGCTGACCGCCGCCGCCGGGGCCCTCTTCGGCGCCGCCATGGGGCTGGCCTTGGCTTTGGGGGCCGCCACGGCGGCGATGCTCGGCAGTTTCCTCGCCGTGAGGCATCTGGCGCCCGCCTGGCTGCGCCAACGGTTGCTCGCCGCCCGCAGTTTCGGCCACGTCGACCGCCTCGTCGTAAGCCATCCCGCGTTGGTCGTGCTCCTGGTTCGGCTCGCGAACATCCTTCCGTTCGCCATGGTCAACTACGGCTTCGGGCTTACGGCTGTGCGATTCCGGACGTACATGCTCTGGTCATTTCTGGGCAAGGTGCCCGGCACCATCGTCATGGTGGTGGGCGTGGACGTCGTCGTCAAAGCGATTTACAGCGATCGCGTGCCGTGGGGTTCGATGGCGCTGGTCCTGCTCGCGGCCGTTACCCTGGCCGTCGCGATTCGAACGATGAACCGCAGGCTCAAGGAGTTGGGTAGCCAGGATTCTTGATGACAAGCGGGGGCTCTTCCGTTTCTAGGTGCAGGCCTCTTCATTGTAGTAGGCACACGCCGCGTGCCGTCCCTGAAACAAAGGCTGTCTGCACCTAGAAACGGAGGAGCCCAAGCGGGGTGGTTACCCGCTCGCCGCAATCCCGAGCGCCTTGGCCGTGGCGGCGATGAACTCGGGCGTGGTGCCGCAGCAGCCGCCGATGAAGCTGGCGCCGGCCTGCACCAGTTGAGGCACGTACGAGGCAAACTCCTCGGGCGTTTGGTGGTACACGGTCCTACCGTCCTCGATTTTGGGCAGCCCCGCATTCCCCTTGATCCACACCGGCCGGTCGGATGCGGCTTTCAGCCGTCGGCAGAGTTCAACGAAGCCGGCAATCCCGCGGCCGCAGTTGCTGCCCACGACGTCGGCCCCGCCCTCACATAACGCGTGGACTGCCTGCTCGACCGTAGCGCCCATCATGGTCCGGTCCTTCTCCGGTCCCGAGTCGAACACCATGCAGCCCACCACCGGCAGGCCGGTTTCCTTGGCCGCGGTGACGGCCAGCTCGGCCTCGACGGGGTCCGACATCGTCTCGACCACGATGCCGTCGGCGCCCGCGCTTGCCATTGCCTGGGCCTGCTCGCCAAAGGCACTGAGCAGTTCATCTCGACGGACTTGACCCATCACGAGCATCTTGCCGCTTGGGCCGATTGTGGCAAACACTTTTGCCGCGCCGGTGGCCGCACGCCGCGATATTTCCACGCCGGCCAGGTTGATCTCCGCAACCTTTTCCGCCAAGCCGTACCGCTCGAGTGCAAACCGGTTGGCCCCGAAGGTGTTTGTCAGGATGAGCCGGCTGCCGGCCTGGACGTATGCCTGGGCAACCCGTTCCACAAGCTCGGGGTGCTCAAGGTTCCATGCGTCGGGACATGCCCCGGTGGGCAGTCCCTGCGCCTGAAGCTGAGTACCCCAGGCGCCATCGGTCAGAATGGGGGCATGGGCCAAAAGGCCTCGCAAGGTCGGATGCATTAGCGGGGTCTCCTGATTGGGGCCGGTAAGGGGACAGTCCACGTCCGGCCCGTGAACGGCGGGTATTCTAACCGCGAATTGGTGAGGAACCAAGGGGTTTCGATCAATTATCGTGCATTGGCCAGGGCCACCATCACAAGCGCGGCCGTTTCGGTGCGGAGGATTCGGGGGCCGAGGGCGACGAGGCGCCAGTGAGCCTCGGTAGCCAGGGCGACCTCTTCCGTCGCCAGCCCGCCCTCGGGACCCACCGCCACCACGATTCGGCCGGCGGGCTCCGGGAAGCCATCGTGCCGATGGCGTGTGCCAGGCGGGGAGACGCTGGGCGGGTGCGCGAGCAGGCGCTGTGGTTCGTTGCGGGTGGCCTCGATGAAATCAGACCAGGCCACCGGTTCGGCAATAGCCATCAGCCGGTTCCGGCCGCATTGCTTCGACGCTTCGATCACGGCGCGCCGCAGCCGGTCGAGCGCCTGCTGAACCGGCTGGGCAACCGACCGCGATGTCGCCAGCGGAATCACTTCGGCCACTCCTAATTCGACGGCCTTCTCCACCAGCCATCGTTGCCGATCGCCTTTGGGCAAGGAAACCGCCAGCGCGACTCGCCGCGGCAGTTCGCGATCGATCACGTTCCGTTGCAGCACGGTCAGTTCCACGTCGCTGCGCCCCACGCGGCCGACCTGCGAGGAGAACTCCGCCCCGCTGCCGTCGAACAACACGACGTGCGCCCCCGTCTTCACCCGCATGACGTGAATGAGATGGTGGGCCACGCTTCCGCGAAGGGTTACCTGCGTCGGGCCCTCAGAACTGAGCCGTACCCTTTGGTCGATATAGTACCGGTTTGCCATAGATAGGCCACTTCCCGTCAAGTTCCTTGGCCCAATGTACCGAAAACAAGGGATATACGGAATAGGACGTCCGGCGGGATCGTTGCGCGCGGAGCATACTATGTATCAATCGCATTGGGGAATCGAGCGCTCACCATTTCACAGTTGCCTGGATCCGGAGTCGTTCTACCCCAGCCCGACCCACGAGGAGGCCTTGGCCCGGTTGCATTATCTTGTCGACCAGAGCCGTCGTCTGGGGCTCTTGCTCGGGCCGTCTGGAAGCGGCAAGTCGCTGCTGCTGGAGGTGTTCGCACGGCGTTGTGCCGCCGCCGGCTGCGCCGTCGCCAAGGTGAACCTGCTTGGCATGGAGCCGGAAGAGCTGCTTTCCGAACTGGCCTGCCGGCTGGGCCGCGATTGCACGACAACCCAATCGGTTTCGGCCCTATGGCGCATTCTGACCGACCGGCTGGCGGAGCTGCGTTACGAGCAACGTCCGGCCGTGCTCCTGTTCGATGACGCCGAGTGTGCCTACCGCCCCACCGCCGACACGCTCGTCCGCATCGCTCAGCACCATCCTTTGCCCGACACCCGGATCACCATGATCCTGGCCGCCGAGCAGGTCGGCGCGCGGTCGCTCGGCCACCGGCTGCTGGACCTTGCCGAATTGCGAATCGATCTGGAGCCGTGGGCCCAGTCCGAGACGGGCGAGTATTTGACCATGACGCTGCAAAGGGCCGGATGCCGTTCGGCCGTCTTCAATGAGCCGGCCGTTACGCGGTTGCACGAGCTTTCCAGAGGCGTCCCGCGCCGCATCGCTCGGCTGGCCGACTTGGCTCTGGCTGCCGGTGCAGGCGGCGAACTGGATGGAATCGACGCCGAGGTTATTGATTCGGTGCATCACGAGTTGTGCGTTTCGTGAGGTATTCGTGCCGCGCGATGCCGGCGGCCCCAATGTAGCCTGCGTCGCCGCCAAGACTCGCGAACTCGATCGCCGTGCGTTCCGCGAGCAAGGGAAATGCGCGTTGGCGAACTTCTTCGCGAATGCGGTCGAGGAACATGCGCCCGAGTTCGGTCTCGTTGCCTCCGAAGGTCATGGCCCCGCCGAGCAAAATGCCGGCCGGATCGATCGTGTGCATCAGGTTCACCACGCCGATGCCCATATAGCGGGCGGTGTCCATGACGATTTCCATGGCGAGGGCGTCGCCGGCCGCGGCCTCCTTGTCGAGTAGTTTGGGCGACAGGCGGGCGCCCTCGGCCAGCCGCTGCGAGAGGGACGTCTCGCGGCCCGCATCGAGGGCCTCTTGAATCCGCTTGGTCACGGCGGTGGCGCTGGCGTACGCTTCCAGATGGCCGGCCCGGCCACACCCGCACATGCGGGCGCCGTCGCTGTAGTCGATGATCATGTGGCCGCACTCGGCTCCATGGCTATGCTCGCCGTCGATGGACACCCCGCCGACGATAATGCCGCTGCCGATGCCCGTTCCCAAGGTGAACAGGACGATGCTGGCCAGATTTCGCCCCGAACCCACCCAGAACTCGCCAAAGGCCGCGGCGCCCGCGTCGTTGGCAAAGGCCACCGGCAGCCCGCATTGGTCACTCAACCGGTCGCGAATCGGAAAGTGGTTCCAGCCTTTGAGATTGACCGGTTCCAGCAGCATGCCGGCGGAGATGTCCATGGTACCCGGCGAGCCGAGCCCTGCATACGCAATGGCGTCGGGCGTTAGGCCGGCCTCTCGGATCGCTTGCCGGACGGCATCCGCCATGCGGCCAACGGCGTCTTCGGGCCCCCGCTGCGACTCGGTCCGCGTGCTCAGCCACGACAGGGAACGGCCCAGGTCGTCCACCACACCAACCTTCATGTTCGTTCCGCCCAAATCAACCCCCACAAAAAAGGGGCTCTGAGCTTCTTTCGCCGGGATGAATTCGCGAGATGCAGTCATGAGGCGTCTCAAACGGTTCCGTAATGGCTGGAATTTCTGGCGGCTACGAACCCATTATAGGGGCTATGCCTGTTGGAAACAGCCGGGGGTGTGGCAACCCCGTATCTGTCCATTGCGAACAGGAGTTAAATAGAAACAGGAGTCAACCGAGAATGTCCAAAAGGCAAATATACTTATGTACACTTGTCTAAATTTACCGAATCCGACGCCGGATTGCAAGACGAAAAAACAGGCCAGGGCGGTTGGTTGCTGGGGGGAATGGCGGGCCGGGTGGCCCCGGGCGATCGGGGACACCCGGCCTCGACCACCCACTCGCAGCAGACGGCCGAGGAGCTTCAGGCCGCCGGCATACTGAAAGAGTCAGGTCCAGGGCACGGGCGGGATATTACTGAAGGGCCTGAAAGACGGCTCGCTAATCCCTGATCACGGTCTGACCCAAGACGTCCCCCAGCGGTTTCGGCCTCCCGCCATTGCCGACCAATCTCAAACCGTTTGGGACTCCCACTCCCGTGCGCGTTCGGCCAGCGCATCGACCGCTTCCGACCAATCGTGCAAGGTTGCAGGGTCAAAGTCGGCTCCGTTGGGCCAAACCAGCGTGTGAACCTCCGGATCGAGCGACACCTGCTCAAAGACCGACGGGTCGCGCAGAAGACCGAACAACTCGCCGGCGAGCACTGGACGAAAGTCGATGACCTGCTCTGTACCATCGTCGAATGCTACGCGAAGTGTAAATGGCGCAACAATCTGGAACGAGCAAACGCGATAGATTGGGTGCCGCATACGTCTTCACTCCAATGGTGCGATCGGCAGCGGTGGCCGACCCGCCTGCAAACGCTGCCAATCTTCGGCTTAATTCAGGCATGCCCGTTTCCACGATCGCGGCTGGGGATGATCAGGACATCCACCACCTTGAGTATACAACATCGCGCAGCTTGCCACAAGTAGAGCGACCCGCGTCCGAAGGACACTCCGGGGCGGAGCCGACGCGAGTCGTGCGAGCGAGGCGCAACCCCGGGTTGCGAGACGTCGCTGCAATCAGCCGCAACGCGCTAGCGTCCGGTTCGTTACTTTGGATGCGGCCCTGCCGCGCTCGCGGCCTGTTGATTTGATGCATTGCTAGCAAGTCAGAAATTGATGGTTTCGGTCCAACGGTCCGGTATTGCATCGTGCCCGCAGGTCATCACGAGCTTTGG
>SKZG01000313.1 GCA_007127495.1 Planctomycetales bacterium | reverse complement strand
GAACTGCTTTTCGGTTCTCGCTTGACGCTCCGCTTGCTGCATCGCCAGGCGAAACGGTTCAATGAGCCGTCCGTACTCGACGCCCGACGGGCAGGCCGTTTCGCAGGCTCGGCAATCCAGGCACCCCTCCAGGTGCCGGCGCATGCGATCGGTCAGTGGCAAACGGTTCTCGGCCACCAAACGCATCATCTGAATCCGACCGCGCGGCCCCTCGTTCTCATCGCCCAATTCCGTGAACGTCGGGCATGTCGACGTACAAAGCCCACAGTGAACACATTCGAGAAATAGGCGGTAATCCACGTTATGCGCGGGATTGCAGGTGCCTGAACGATCCGAATTGTCCGCATGCATCGTATTCATGGTAAACGCCGCCTAAAAGACCCAGCGTCCGGGGTTCAAAATGCCCTCGGGATCAAAGCTCCCTTTGACGGCATGCATGACCTCGCCGGCATTGTGGGACTTCCCCCACACGTCGTCGCGTTTGAGAACGCCGGCCGGCTCGGCAACTAGGACCACCAAGTTGCCGCCCAACTCCTCAGCGGCCGGCCGAAGCTTTGTCGTCAGTAGAGACGGCAAGTCGCTTACCGCCTCGTCGGAAAGGCGCACTTTCACGATTCCGTCGCCGGCATGTATGAGAAGCGCGCAGCCGGGGTCGATCTCGGCAATACGGCAGGCGAGCGTTACCGCGCGACTTGGCAGTACGTGTGCCTGCAACTGCGCCGGCAGGTCGGCCATCCACTGCCACATGCCCGGCGTATCGGCCTCGTCGAACACGCGAACCTTGTGGGCGGAGGAATTCTTCCACTCTTGACACAGGAAGTCGACGTCGCCCCGCACCTCAGCCCAGCCGCCCTCGAAGCCGGCCAAGAGTTGCACCTGCTCGACGTCGTGAACGGTTTCCCCCGTGTCCTCGTAGCCCCACCCGCTACTGAGAAGATCAATGGACACGGGCCACGTGGGTGACTGCATCAGACGGGCGATCAGGCGTTCGGCGGCGTGGACATCGGGAAGTGTAGCCGCCACCATGGCGGCGGTTTCGGCGGCTGGGCGCACCATCAGGCTTACTTGGGTTATCAAGCCCAGCGTTCCCATCGATCCGACCAGCATTCGCGGCATATCGTACCCCGCGACGTTCTTGACCACGCGTCCTCCGCCGGCGAAGACCTCGCCCCGGCCGTCGACGGCGCGCACGCCAATCAAATAGTCGCGAACGGTGCGGTGTCCGAATCGGCGTGGTCCAAAGGTGTTCGTCGCAATCGTACCGCCGATCGTCGCGCGGGTGGGCTGAGGAACGTCGATGGGCAACCGCTGGCGCTTGAGAGCCAGGATTCGCGTCACCTCCGTCAGCGTCACCCCGGCCTCGACGGTAATGGTCATATCGTCAGCGGCGTGTTCAATGACGCGATTCAGCGCGGTGGTGACTAAGGCAATCCCAGGCACCTCGCTTGGGGGGCCGTAGGCGAGCCGAGTTGCCCCGCCCACCGGATAGACCGCGCGTTTCTCGGCTGCCGCACGACGCACGGCTTGCGTCACCGCCGCTTCATCGGGCGGGAGAACCGTTTCACATTGCGGCAAAAACCGGGTTGTGGGGTTGTTCATCGCTTCCATCGACTGTCACGCAGGAATAAGTTTGCCGGGGTTCATCCGGCCGAGTGGGTCGAAAGCGTCTCGCAATCGCCGCATGGCGAGGAGATCGCTCGGTCCGAACAGTTTCTCCATGAATTCGATCTTTTCGACGCCGATACCGTGCTCAGCAGTCACGCTGCCGCCGCAGGCAATGCACTCGCCAAGCACCTCGCGGCCGGCGGCGAGGGCACGGCGCACTTCCTCTCGGTCGCGCTGGTCGAACAGAAGGATCGGATGCACATTGCCGTCGCCGGCGTGGGCTACATTCACAATCCGAACACGGTGTTTTATCGCGATGTCCGCAATCCGCCGTAGGACGTGAGGTAATCTGGTGCGCGGCACCACGCCGTCTTGAATGATGTAGCTGTTGTTCAAACGGCCCACGGCGCCAACCGACAACTTGCGACACTTCCAAAGTTGTTCACGTTCTTCAGCGCTCTGAGCTTCCAGCACTTCACAGGCGCTGCCGCCCCGACAGAACTCGACGATCCGGCGCTGCGTTTCATCGAGTCCCGCTTCCGGCCCGTCGATCTCGACAATCAGGACGGCACCGGCGTCGGGTGGAAACCCGAAGTGAAACGCCTCTTCGACGGCTTCGAGGATGCCCCGGTCCATCAACTCCATTGCCGCGGGGATGATGCCCGCCGCAATCATTCGGCTGACCGTTGCGGTGGCATTATCGACGGTAGGAAATACAGCTCGCAAGGCTCGGCAGCTCTCGGGGTTCCGGGTAAGCCGGACCCACACCTTGGTAACAACGCCAAGCGTCCCTTCGCTGCCGCAGAGGATCGTCTGGAAGGGGAGCATGGATGGATTCTCGACCGGACCGGCCGTCAACACGGAGCCGTCGGCCAGTACCGCTTCGAGTCCAAGGACATGGTTGACCGTGACGCCGTACTTCAGTGTATGGGGGCCGCCGGCGTTGGTGGCCACGTTGCCGCCGATGGTACTCGCCCCCTGGCTTGAAGGATCGGGTGCGAAGTGGTAGCCGGTTCCGGCCAAACGCCGCGCGAGCTGAATGTTCGGTACGCCGGCCTCAACGCATGCCATGCGGTCGGGCAGACTAACTTCCAGCACCCGGTTCATACGTGTCAGCATGACAAGCACGCCCCCATGGAGCGGAGTGGCGCCACCTGCTAAGCCGGTTCCAGCACCCCTTGCAATGATGGGCGCTTTGTGCTTGCGGCATGTCCGCACGACAGCCACCACCTGCTCAGTCGTTGCAGGAAAAACTACCGCATCTGGTGCGCGTCGGGCGACGGTGAAAGCATCGCAGTCGTACACCGCCAAATCCGATGGGGCGTACAGGACACCTGCCGTGCCCAGGTTCCGTCGCAAGTCCGCGATAATAGGTGCGTGTGCCATTGTTCAGAATTATACCCTAATCGAGTGCAGTTTGCCTATTTGCGTCAACGTGGAATATGCTTGGAACTCGGCCGGTTCCTAGGTAGAATAGTTAGTATGCCTTTTCCCACTCTTCGCGCCGGTTCACCAAGGGGCAGCCGGGATGGTAGAATAGGGATTCCCGCCGGAGTTTGCCGGCTGGACGCTTGTCAAGGAGATACCCTTGCTTGGTTCCAGACTTTACCTTAGCACTGGCTGGTTAACCCGCTTTATGGCGGGGTTTTGCCTTGCTGTAGTTCTCGTCGTGCCCGTCGCAGGCCAGCCCGAAGTTTTACCGAACCCCCCGAATGGCGGGTCGACGACTGCCGAGAGCATTGCGGAGTCGCCCCTCACTACCTTCGTGTTCCGTGACGAGGGCGGAAACCTGGTAGAAATGCCCAACTTCAGCTTCTCCGACTTTGAACGCGCCTACAAGCTCTTGCGCGGACTGACGCAACAGGATCCTCGTCCTCGGTACAGCATCCAATGGCTTTCACTGGTCGGCAAGTCCACCGACAGCCATGCCGACATGCTCCTGACCGCGCGGGTGGTCACACGGGACCGGCATTGGGTCCGAATCCCGCTGCGGCTTGATCAGGCAATGGCCCAGGAGCCACTCAAGGCGTCCGATTCCGCCGAAGCCTTTTTGCACCCGGAGCCGGAAGGCGAGGGCTACGTGTGTTATCTACGCGGTGATCCCGACCAGCAGCACACGCTTGAACTGAGGCTGCTCGTCCCGCTGAGCGCCGGGGGGCGGCGCACGCAATTTGCGTTGCGATTGCCGCGGGCAACCGCCTCGGAATTGAAACTGACCGTTCCCCTAGAAGAACTGGAGGCGGAAGTATCAGAGGGTACCACCCTGCTCCCACCCGCACGGGCGGGCAATGGCACGGAGCTGACCGTGCTCGGAGTGGGAGGCGATTTTCGACTCCTGTGGCGCCGGCCGGACGCCGAGACGGCTGCAATGCCCATTGTCCTGCAAGCCGACGGCACGATCTCTACTCGCATGGACGGGCAAGCTGTCATTTGGAACGCAGCCGTTTCCGTCCGGAGTTTTGGGGCGCCCTTCGATCGGTTTCAATTGCGGTTGCCGCCCCAGTCGAAGTTGGTGCCCGATAGCACAGCGGAATACAGTATCACGGCCGTCGATACCGAGGCCGCGGAATCCGCTGCGGGCCAGATGGTCGAGGTTCGGCTCGACAAGAAGACTTCAGGCCCGGTCGAGGTGCGTTTGGCGGCCCAACGGCCAATTGAGGAGGAGCCGCCTGACGGCTGGATCGATCTTACCGGCTTCGCCGTGAGAGGTGCTGTTCGACAGTCGGGACATTTGGCCGTAGCCGTCCCGAACGAGTGGCAAGTGATCTGGGGGCCGCAACGGGGTGTGAATCGGGTGGCGCAGTTGCCCGAGCCACTTCGCCGCGAGGACGTGGTGGCCGGTTTCGAGTATTCGACGCAACCGGCTCTATTGCAGGCGCGGCTGGTTCCAAAGACCACCCGCCTTAGCGCCGATCCGGAGTACGTGATCCTTGTCGGAGCGGAGCGCATCGATCTTCGGGCCCGGCTTCGCTATTCGATACGCGGCGCCAACGTATCTGCGCTGCGTGTGAGCCTACCCGGATGGCAACTTGACGACATCGAACCGGACACGCTTGTGGCTCTGGACGGGGTCGAGATGAACGAGGATGGTGATCTGCACATCCCGCTTCTGCAACCGGTACGTGGCGACCTGGAAATCGGCATTTCGGCTCACCGCGAGACGCCGCCCCCCCCCGCGGAGGACGAGCCGGTTTCCATACACCTACCTTTGCCTCGCCCAGAGGCCGATACCAGCAGCGCCGCCCTGGTGATTCTCGTACCAGACGACAACGTTGACGTGGTTCCCGACTCGGAGCACACAGCGGGCTTGGTACGGCAACGGAGCGCGCCGCCGATCGAATTGCCGGTCCGCCAGCGGGCACCCCTTATCTTTCGAGCCGAGACGTCTGAAGCGGTATTTGCCGCAAGCATCCAAAAGTTGCCACAGCGAATCGAGGTGAGCACCTCGTCGCGCATTACACCCCATTCAACCGGGGCGCGTGTTCAACAACAATTCGACTATACGATCCTGCACGAGCCGGCACACAGCTTCCGGTTGGAGGTCCCCGCTTCGCTGGCTGCAGACGGTGCTCTCGAGGTCCATCACGAGGGACTGGCACTTCCGACTCGACCGTTCGAAAGCGACCATGCTGACGAATCTGCCGAAGACGGGGCGAGCGTCATCCTGCAAGTCGAGTTGCAGGAGCCCTGTATCGGCTCGTGCCAACTTACGTTGGCATACGCCGTTCCGCTTCCGTCGCCAACTCACGGATGGACAGCGGCATCAATCCCCCTGGTTGCGCCGCATGACGGCGCTCCGGGGACGAACCGACTTTCTTGGTTGGAGGGTGGAGATCTTTCCACCGAGGTCGCCGACGACGCTTGGAAACGATTGGAAGTCATGGAGATGCCACGCCCCACGGCTTCCG
>SKZG01000548.1 GCA_007127495.1 Planctomycetales bacterium | reverse complement strand
GCGACACCATCATCACAAAGATTAACGGCGTGAAAATGCACGAGATCGTGGGCAACGCACCGCAGGCACGACGGAGCGGCCTCATCGCGTTCCAACTGCACCAAGGCCCGCCAATGACGATTCGCTTCGCGGACATCAAGCTCAAACCATTACCCCAATAGAAAGAAAGGTAAACCATGTACCCGGTAACACGACGCGAACTGCTCTTAGGGAGCGGCGCGGCCGCTTTCCTGTCACTTTCGGGAGTGGGCGGTGCGCTACGAATGGCCCAGGCGTCGCCGGAACGCGCTGCCTCCGTCGACCGATACAGCGGCTTCAAAATGGGCCTGCAAAGCTATTCGCTACGCCACTTCAACCTCGAGCAGACCATCGAGCACGTCGCCGATCTTGGGCTGCACTGGGTCGAGTTTTATCCCCGCCATTACGCGGTCACCCACGATGAATCGCGCATGGCCGAGGTGGCGGCCCTGCTCGAACCGCACGACATGCACCTTCCCGTGCACGGCGTGCATAATTTCGGCGGGGATGAGTCGCAAAATCGCCGCGTCTTCGAGTTCGCTAAATTGGCCGGCATCCCGCTGCTATCGGCCCACCCCTCGCCCGACTCGTTTCCGATCCTTGACGAACTTGTCAAGGAGTTCGACATCAAGATCGGGATCCACAACCATGGGCCGCGCCACCGGTACGACCGAATCGAGGATTCGCTCAAGGCGGTGGCGCCATGGGACAAGCGGATCGGCTTTTGTCCCGACACCGGCCACTGCATGCGTTCAGGCGAAGATCCCGTGGAAATGGTCCGCCGCATGGGCGACCGGCTGTACGGGATGCACTTGAAGGACCATGCTCGCATCGCGCGCGACAACCCGCCTGAAACCATTTTGGGGGAAGGCGTGATCGACCTGAAAGGTTTATGCCAAGCGATGCGCGAGGTGGAGTTCGATGCGCCGATCTCCCTGGAGTACGAACTGAATCCCCGCAATCCGCTGGATGACATTCGCCAGGGACTGGATAACTTCGCGTCCGCCGCCAAGGCAACCTGAATGATTCCAATGAGGGCCGCGTGCCGTCGTCGGCCAACGTTCGAGCATTCCCCAGCCCACCGCAGGCATCTCCGCAATGCGTCCGGCGAGCCGCAGGGGACCGTGTGGGGCGGGTTCGGCGCGTTTGACTGTGGTGGTGCGATGCCCTATGATAGTGTTTGACCGCTGAGGGCGCCCTCAGCAGCGCCGGTGCTGTAGCTCCGGCATCCCCGTTTCATTGCCCCCCTCACAAGGAGCCCCTCATGTTGATGCTTGCCAAACGTTTTTTCGCCTTGTTCCTGGTCCTGTCAATCGCCGGAGCAGCGATTGCCGAAGATGCCGCCTCCCCCATTCGCGCCCTGCTGGTTACCGGTGGCGGATGGCACGACTTCGAAACGCAGGAGAAGTTGATTACCGAAGGACTGAGTGGACGGATTCACATCGAGTGGACCGTTGACCACGAGGCCGGCAAGCGTGCCGACTTCTCCCCCACCCGGTTCGAGGACGAGAATTGGATCGACGGGTTCGACATCGTCATCCACAACCACGGCCTGACCAAGCTGCGCGAGCACGATCCGCTGGCCGCCCGCATTGCCGACGCGCATCACAAGTCGGGCGTGCCCGCCGTGGTCATCCACAACACGCTGCACAGCCTGCGCGACTCGGAGAAGTGGCACGAGTTCATGGGCGTTACCTCGCGCCGCCACGAGTCGAACCGGCAACGTGAAATCAAGAACCTGGCGCCGGAGCATCCGATCATGCGCGATTTCGGCGAAACCTGGACCCCGGCCACCGTGGAGCTTTACACGATCGAGAGTGTGGGCGAAGGCACCAAGGTGCTGGCCGACTGCTACGGCGAAGCACACGACCGGCGGCACGCAACGCACTGGACGCACCAGTACGGCAAGGCGCCGGTGTTCGGCACTACCATTGGCCACGATAACCGCGCCGTGGCCGACCCGGTGTACCTCGACACCCTCGCCCGCGGCGTGCTCTGGGCCACCGGCAAGCTCGACGCCGACGGCAACCCGTTGCCGGAGTACAACCGGAGCCTCAATTCCCAGTAAGTTGTTGGGTCGGCGACCGCGTTCCGTGACCGTGCGGGCCCCACTCCTCCCGAGGCGATTGATTGATCCGCTCGGTCCGGCCGAACGATTAGGGGTTCACGACGTTCCTGGGCTGACCGGCGAGGAATGCGCGGACATTCTCGACGGCGGCGTCGAGCAGGCGGCGGCGCGCCGAATGGGTAGCCCACGCAATGTGCGGTGTGATAAAGCAGTTCGGAGCGCCCAGCAGCGGATGATCGGGCGGGGGCGGCTCTTGCGAAAGCACGTCGAGCCCAGCGCCCGCCAGCCCTCCCGAACCCAACGCCTCGGCCAGTGCCGGCTCGTCGATCAGCGGTCCCCGCGCCGTATTGATCAGATACGCCGTTGGCTTCATTAAGGCAAGCCGCTCGGCATTGACCAGTCGCTCGGTTTCGGGCGTCAGCGGGCAGTGGAGGCTGATCACGTCGGCATCGCGGAAGATGCGGCTCAGTTCGGTGGTCATCCACACGCCTTCGGGCACCTCGGCGGGGGCGGCGCCGTCGTACGCCAGCACGCGCATGCCGAATGCGATCGCCCGCTGGGCCACGGCGCGGCCAATCTGCCCAAACCCCACAATCCCCATGGACAAACCGTCGAGTTCCACCAGGGGATAGTCCCAGTAGCAGAAGTCGGGGCTGCGGCTCCATCGGCCGTCGCGCACGCTTTGGGCGTGGTCGGCTACGCGGAGTGTGAGGTTCAACAGGTGGGCGAACGTCATCTGTGCCACCGACGCTGTGCCATAACCGGGCACGTTGGTCACGACGATCCCCCGCTCGCGCGCGGCCGCCGCGTCGACAACATTGTATCCGGTCGCAAGCACGCCGATATACCGAAGTTCGGGCAGGGCTTCGATGTGTTCGCGCTGAAGCACCGTCTTATTGGTGAGTAGGACCGTGGCGCCTCGTGCGCGAGGCAGCACCTCATCGGGCGTTGTCCGCTCATAGATCGCGCACTCGCCCAGCGCTTCAAGCGCTTCCCAGTGCAAATCGCCCGGGTTGCTCGTGTAGCCATCCAGTATTGTGATTTTCATGCCCGGCAGTATACCCCAGCCCGCTCCTTCCCGCCAGCCCCCGCTCTTGTCAGAGCCCCCTAATTGAGGCGGATCGGGACGGTGATGTCGTCAAGCGGTATTTCGCGGCCGGCCGCCTTCACGGCGGCCTGAGCAATGGCCATCAATCCTGTGCAACACGGCACCTCCATGTGAACCACCGTGATGGATTTCACGTTCGCCTCGGCAACAATCGCCGCCAGCCGGGCAACGTGGTCCTGGGCATTGTCGAGCTTGGGGCACGCGACTGCTATGGCATGGCCGTCAAGCAGACGTTGGAAGTCGGGCATCGCCACGGGCGCGCAATCGGCCACCAGCAGCAGGGCCGCACCGCGCAGGAACGGCGCGCCCGGCGAGATCAGCCGAAGTTGGATCGGCCAGTGACAGAGCGCAGACGATGCACCGGGCTCGAGCGGCGCGGCAGTGGGACGCGGGCCCGTCGGAATGTTGTTCGGCCCCGCCAATGGTAGCGAGAAGCTTTGCGGCCGTATCCCGGGGCAGGTTGATGCGGGAGGGGGCATCTGGCTCGCCGCGGCTTGTCGGCCGGGGTCGATGCGGCCCTGTACCGCGGCCTCGTCGAAATCAGCCGCTTCACGTTCGATCATGCGGATCGCTCCCTGAGGGCATTCGCCCAGGCATGCGCCCAGCCCGTCGCAGTAGACATCGGACACCATCCTTGCCTTCCCACTGATGATTTGCAGTGCTCCCTCGGCACACGCCGGCACGCACAGGCCGCAGCCGTCGCATTTCGCTTCGTCAATCTCAATAATTTTTCGCTTCGCCATGATATGTCTCCGGTGAGGTTTTCAGCAGGCACATACCATTATCGGGCCGCGCAGGGCGGTAGGCCTTGATATGGATCAAAGAGAACCGTCCCATTTTCGCGGCGACGAAGGTTCACCGGCTGCGTGAAGTGCCCGTTGGACCGCGAACAGCAGAACAGATGCGGTGAACGGCTACCGGCGGGCCGCTCGCCACGGCTACGACGGTTGGGCAGCCTCTTCCAGCCAGGGGCCGGGCCGCGGTTCGTTGCCTGCGTCGTCCCAATACGGCGAAAGACGCCGTAAATTGGCCACGATTTCCGGAAAGACCTCGACGATGTGGTCGATGTCCGCCTCCGTGTTATAGCGGCTGAGGCTGAACCGAACCGATCCGTGGACGGCGGTGAACGGCACGTGCAGCGCCATGAGAACATGAGAAGGCTCCAACGAACCACTGGTACATGCCGAGCCGCTGGAGGCACAGATGCCCCGATCGCTCAGTTGGAACAACATGCCCTCGCCTTCTATGAAATGACAAGAAAGATTCGAGGTATTGGGCAGCCGAGGCGCGGCAGCTCCGTTCACCTGCATCCAGGGAATACGAACCGACAACTCCGACTCCAGCCGGTCGCGCATGGCGCGCACCCGAACAGTCTCCTCGTCGAGATGCTCCATGGCCAGTTCCACCGCCTTGGCCAGACCGATGATGTGCGACACGTTCTCGGTGCCGGCTCGTCGCCCCTCCTCCTGGTGTCCGCCAATCAGGTAGGGCCGGCATCGGGTTCCTCGCTGCATGTACAGCACACCCACACCCTTTGGCGCGTGCAGCTTATGGCCGGAAAACGAGAGCAAATCAATGTAACGGTATTCTCCGGTCAGGTCGATGGGCATCTTGCCGACCGACTGCGTGGCGTCGGTGTGGAAATAAATGGCCGGATCGGTTTCCTTAGTAATGCGTGCGAGTTCTTCCACCGGGAAAATCACGCCCGTCTCGTTGTTCGCATGCATGACGGTTACGAGAAGGGTGTCGGGCCGCAGGGCACGGATGAACTCGGCCACGTCGAGGTTGCCCTGCGGATCGACCCCCAACCACGTGACGTCGTACCCCTGCCGTTCCAGGTCTCTACACACCTCCAAAACGGCCGGGTGCTCCACCTGTGTGGTGATGATATGGCGCCGGTTCGGGTTCGCTCGCACCGTACCAACAATCGCCGCATTATTGCTTTCCGTGGCGCCGCTTGTGAAGAGGAATTGCTTCGGCTCCACTCCGCCGAAAGCGCGAGCCACGGCAATGCGGGCCGCGGCCAGGGCGTCGGCAACCCGGCGAGCCGGCTCATACATGGAGCTTGGATTGAAGTAGGCATCCGTCAAGTAGGGCACCATGGCCTGGAATACTTCCGGGGCAACGGCCGTTGTGGCGTTGTTGTCGGTGTAGATGATGCGTGACATGGATCAAACCGCGATGACGCGGATGCTTTCGTCGACGGTGTCTTTGAGGGATTGTTCGACCATCATGGACAGGGTCTGTCCGGCCTTGGCGCAACCCTGGCATGCCCCAGTCAGGCGGCAGTAGACGAGGCGGTCCTTAATATCGACTATTTCCACGTCGCCGCCGTCGTTCTGGAGCATGGGGCGAACGTACTCGTCCATGGT
>SKZG01000106.1 GCA_007127495.1 Planctomycetales bacterium | reverse complement strand
TTCGGCGGCTGTATTGACGTTGCCGGCGCGGTTCGCGGCCGGAAGGCGCAGCGCGCGGCGACCTCCGATTGGCTGGAACTGGAGAAGCAACGAGGAATTTCCGTCAGCTCCACGGTGCTCACGTTCGAGTTTGAAGGGCGGCAGGTCAATCTACTCGACACCCCCGGTCACCACGATTTCAGCGAGGATACCTACCGCACGCTCATGGCCGCCGATTGCGCGGTCATGGTCATCGACTTGGCCAAGGGCGTGGAAACACAAACCGAGAAGCTTTTCCGCGTGTGCGCCCTGCGCAAGATTCCCGTCATCACCTTTGTGAACAAGGTGGACCGCCCCGGGCAATCGGCGCTGGCGGTCTTGGAAGACATCGAATCGAAATTCGGGATCGACGCCGTGCCTCAGAACTGGCCGCTGGGCACCGGCCACGACTATGCAGGCGTGGTGGACGTGGCCACCCGCACCGCCCACCTCTTTCAGCAGCGCGGCGGCACGCATCGTATTCCGTTCCGCTCAGTCGAACTGGGCTCGCTTGGCAGGGAGGCAGCCCTGCGGCCGGAGGTGATCAGGCGGGCGGTCGAAGAGGTCGAGCTGGTGGCGGGGGCCGGCGCCGCGTTCGATCGAGAGCAATTTCTCGCCGGCAAGCAATCGCCCGTCTTCTTTGGCAGCGCACTGACAAACTGGGGCGTCGAGCACTTCCTGCACGGCTTTTTGAAACAATGCCCGCCGCCGGGCGACCGCTCCGGCGCCACCGGGCCGATCGTCGCGGCGCGCCGCGAGTTCGCCGGATTCGTGTTCAAAATCCAGGCCAACCTCGACCCCCGGCACCGCGATCGGATCGCGTTCGTGCGCGTGTGCGCGGGGCGATTCCGGCGCGATATGGAAGTGCTGCACGCCCGAACTGGCAACAAGCTGCGGCTGCGTCGTGCGCACCGCGTGTTCGGCCGGGAGCGCGAGACGATGGAGGAGGCGTTTCCAGGCGATATCGTCGGGCTGGTGAACCCGGGCGAGTTCCACCTGGGCGATACCCTGTGCGAGGGCCCGGCAGTGAGTTTTGAGCCGCTGCCGCAGTTCTCGCCCGAAAACTTCGCCATCCTCCGATGTCGCAATACCGACCGGCGGAAGCAGTTTGAGCGCGGGATGAGCCAGCTTCTGGAAGAGGGAGCCATCCAGGTCTTCTCCGATCCACACGCCCAACGCCGCGAGCCGATGCTCGCCGCGGTGGGCGAGTTGCAGTTCGACGTCGTGCGGTTCCGGCTCGAAAGCGAATACGACACCCCGACCGACCTCCAATGGCTCCCGTTCAAGATCGCTCGCTGGGTCGATGACGATCCTTCACAGTTGCGGGAAATGCGCCTGCCGTATTCCGCCAAAATGGTGCGAGACCAGTTCGGCCATCATGCCGTGCTGTTCCATTCGCAATGGGACGCCGAGTACGCGTCGCGCGAGAACCCGGACGTCCGGTTCTCAGTCATGTGCGCCGCGCGGGCGATTTAACGCACAGCAAGCTGTACGGGCGACGCCCCCGTCCGAAAGACAACAGGATACGATGACCCATTGCGTAAAGGAAGAGCAGCCGTCGGCAACCGAGCGCGCGGCGAAGCCCGTGGAGAAGCCGCGCGCCGTGTACTATGGCTGGGTCATGCTGCCCATGGCCATGGCCGCGATGATTGCCAGTTCCCCGGGCCAAACCTATGGCATCTCGGTCTTCAATGAGCCGATCCGGTTGGCCCTGGGCTTGAGCCACGGACGCCTCGCCGCGGCCTACATGCTGGGCACGCTGCTGGGGGCCGTGCCGATCGTGTACATCGGCCATCAGATGGACCGCCACGGGCTGCGCCGCACCATGCTGGTTGTGGTGAGCCTCTTCGCCATCGCCTGCGTGCTCGCCTCGTTCGTACAGGGTTGGGTTACGCTGGTTGCCGCTTTTTGCCTGTTGCGCATGCTAGGGCCGGGCGCGCTGTCGTTTCTCAGCGGAAACGTGCTCCCGTTCTGGTTCGAGCGACGCCTCGGAACCGTGGAAGGCGTCCGGCAACTCGGCACCGCGCTTGCCATGGGGCTGGCGCCGGTGCTCCACCTGGCGTTGATCACGATGTGGGGATGGCGCGCGGCGTACGCCGTCCTTGGTGTCGGCATTTGGCTCCTGCTGTTTCCCGCCGTCATGGTCTTCTTCCGCAACCGTCCGGGCGACCTGGGACAATGGCTGGACGGCCGCCGGCCACACGGTCTCGCAGTACCCGCCGGGCAACGCCGTGACGGCGTGGATTGGGGGCTCACCCTGCGGCAGACGCTTCGCACGCCGACCTTTTGGATTGTCGCGAGCAGTGCGGCGCTGCTCGGGTTGATCCATACGGGCGTGTTCTTCTGCCTGGTGCCGATTGTCCAGGAGCGCGGCCTCGCCGTCGCCGATGCCGCCGCCGTGCTCACCATGTTCGCCATCGCTCTGGCAATCATGCAACTGCCAAGCGGCATGCTGGCCGACCGGGTTCACGCACGCTACCTGCTGCTTGTGGGCATGACCGGTCTTAGCCTGGCGGGAAGCCTGCTCTGGTATTCCCAAAGTCGAGCGGCGGTTCTCGTTGCCGGCGCCGGTTTCGGCACATCGCAGGCAATCGTCTTTGGGGCGGCGCATCCGCTGTGGGCGCGCTACTTCGGGCGCCTTCACCTGGGCAAGATTCGCGGTGCGCTGATGACCCTGAACGTCGCGTCGTCAAGCCTGGGGCCGCTGTTTGTGGGCGTCACGCGCGACTGGCAGGGCGACTTCAACCTCGCGCTGGTTGCCTTTGCCTTGGCGCCCCTGCCGCTGGCCCTCCTCGCTCTTTTCGTCACCCCGCCCCGGCGCCCGACCTTGGACGACACGCCCGCCTGGACACAGCCGGTAGTGGAGAGCCCCTCCACGGAGCATCGGGATCTGGCCGGTAAGCCCCTCGCAACGTAGGAGACGACTTCGTGGATTCCATCGGTCCAACCGCCGGCCGCTTCTGCGTGCTGCACGATTCCGACACCGATATGGGCACGCTGATGCTGCGCCGGCGCTGGTCGCCGGCGCTGGAGCGCGACGTGTTCGAAATGACGCTGGACGGCAAGCTGATGATGTCCAGCGCGGTGAATATCTCAGAGCAGGCCCTTGCCGAGCGCGCCCTCGTATCGCTGCCCGAGAAGCCGCTGCGCGTGCTGATCGGCGGACTGGGGTTCGGCTTCACCGCCCTGGCGGCCCTGGCTGACTCGCGGGTTCAGGACCTGACCGTCATGGAACGGCTTGCGCCGGTCATCCAGTGGCACCGGTCGGGACTGCTCCCGTGGTCGGATGCATTGACGTCCGACCCGCGGCTGCAAATCGTCGAAGGCGACTTTTTCGCCGCAATGGCGCCCGGCGCAAAGCCCGGCGCCCGGTACGACGCCATCCTGATTGACATCGACGATTCGCCGGCCTTGCTATGGCATAACCGCCACTCCGTCTTCTACGAGGCGCGCGGTTTGGAGGCCTTGCACTGCCAATTGCAACCGGCGGGGGTTCTCGCACTGTGGTGCGCAACGCATCCAGGCCAAACGTTCATGCGCGCAGTCCATGCGGTGTTCGCTACGGCCTCGCTGGTCGAGGTTCCGTTCGAAAACCCGTGTGTCCGCCAGTCGGTCACCGACTACATCGTATTGGCGACCGCGCGGGAATCACCGGGACCCGCATATACTCGCCGCGGCCCAAAACTGCGCTTTTCGTAGGATGGGCTCTAGCCCGTCAAAGCGAAGACGGACAAGAATGTCCATCCTACAAAAGCGCAATAACGGCTCGCGGCGAGTATGGTAGCTGAACAAGTGCCGGCCGGCGACGTGCCCTTCTAAGGCAACACCCTCGCCTCACTGGGCCGGTTCCGCTCCGCTCGCCTGCGCATCCGGGGAAGCGGGATTCGCCGGAACATTCTGCTCGAAATCCTCGCGCCACCCGGCAATGTCGGCCGTCTCGTGGTCGCCGGTGAACACCACCACCCGATACCGGAACGTCAGGGTGGCGTCGCCTTCGATCGGCACGTCGCCGTCGAAGGCGAACGGCGTAGGCGACATGAATCCATAATTGCGATTGAACCATTTGGCCGGGTACATCGGGTTGGACGAGTGCTGGATGATGGCCAGACCCTCCGTCACGTCGTTGATCTTGCCGTAGTAAGCGCACCAATCGGCCGCTTTGTCGCGCGTTCCCGCCTCGTCCCGATCGCCCTCGGAATTGACGATCGTGCCCGTCCCCATCGCAGCCCACGCACGACCGCGCTGTGGGCAGCCGACGGCGATTTCCGGACGCATGCGGGCACTGAAGAACGAGTGGCCGGTCTGCCGGACCACCAGATCTTTCATCGCCTTGAGTTCGAATTCGAAATCCATAACCCGCACCGTCGGCGACGGCGCCCAGATGGTTACCGTGCGCCGGTCGCGCAACTGGTGGCTCCCGGTTGCCGGCACGATCCAGTCGGCCTCGTCCTGCAATACGACCCGCCCCCCTTCCTGCTCGACAATTCGCGGATTCCGGGAAAACACCTGGCCGGTGTTCAACTGGTTCCGGGGTTGCCAGTAATTGCCGTGAGGCACATTCTCGCTACGCACGCGGTCCAGGCTGATGTAAAGCGAGCTATGGTGCGGGAACGGTTCCTGGTCCCAAGTCGTTACCGACTTGCCCGAGGTAGGGCCGACAACCGGATAGAAGAACGGGTACTTGTGCTCCTTCCCAAACAGGTACGCGGTGAACGTTTCTCCGTGGACCTCAACCACGATCCGGTCGTCCTCCATGCGGGCAGTAACCGTTTGGGCATCGTTCCCAAAACATGGCGCGACGCACCACAGCGAAGCCGACAGGACAGCAAGCGCGCTCGTAACAACCATTCTCATCTCTCAATCTCCTTGTAGCGTTTAGACGTGTCGTATGGGGGAAACTGACCGTCCACGGCGACGGCCCCAGGCACCAAGTATGCTTCTAGTGTACCGGCCCGGCACCGACGTGTCAAATCTGTTGCGAAGCTCGCCAGCGTTTCGGCAGTTGTAGTAGGCGCACGCCCCGCTGGAGTGTTGTTTGAGTAACCGTTCACGGGGCGGCGCGGGCAGTTTTCTCCGCTTCACGCAAAGGGGACAGCCCCATTTTCGCGGCCGGGCTCGTTGACCCACTGGGCATATTCCCCGGTGTGCCGCGAAAATTGGGACAGTCCCCCCGTGAACGGTTACGAAACGGAAGAGCCGAAAATGGGCTCCGCCGGAAACTTTTGGAGAGACGCAAGTCCTTTAATAGAATAGGGTTGCGCATTTTTTTTGACGATTGCGATTCCGGGGTGTTGACGGCTTGAAAAGAGTGAGTACAATATACGGATAATGAGAACTCGGGCGCGAATCGTCGCGCCGCAGGCGGTCCGCCACACAGGCAAGGGCGTAATGCCATGACACGGTATCGGCGGCAATTTGAGCGTTCCACTCGCGGCGGCAGCCGTCTGCGCCCGCGCCGCCGCGTGCTACCCCCCCCCCCCCAAGTAAGGGGTTCTCTTTCGGGTCCACAGTTTGGAGTCCGGGCTTCAATCGGCTTTGCGAACCGGCTCAGGCCGGCACCCC
>SKZG01000279.1 GCA_007127495.1 Planctomycetales bacterium | reverse complement strand
GGCGGCTTGACGCCGCTTTCGTCTTTTTCCGCTCGCCGCCACGCCGGTGCCACCGCCTGACCCGTTCGGCAACGCAGAAACGAAAGCCAAAGCGGCGTCAAGCCGCCGCACTCCAAAACCGATCCGCCACCTTGCCTTACAGCAGGCCATACGCGCTCAGGGTTTGGCGCAGCCGGGCCTCCTGGTCGGCGTCGAGTGGTGTCATCGGCAGGCGCAGCTCGCCGGTGTCGCGCCCCAGCAGTTTCATCGCCGCCTTGATGGGGATCGGGTTGGTGGCCAGCGAGAGCATGTCGCGACACAACGGGAAGAGCTTCTGATGCCATCGTCGGGCTTCGGTCAGGTTACCGGCCTCAAACGCCTGGAGCATGGCCACCACGTCGCCCGGCACCATGTTGCCCACCACGGAAATCACGCCTCGCCCACCGATGGCCAGGAGGGGGAGCGTGAGGCTGTCGTCGCCGCTGAGCACGGTCAGGTCGGTGGCCGAAAGGATTTGCGACGCCTGATCCATGGAGCCCGTCGCCTCCTTGACCATGCTGATGTTGGGCAGTTCGGCCATGCGGATGATGGTTTCGGGCTCGATGTTCTTGCCCGTCCGGCCGGGGATGTTGTAAACGCAGATAGGAAGGTCCACCGCCTCCGCCAGTGCCTGGTAATGCTGGTAGATGCCCTCCTGGGTGGGTTTGTTGTAATACGGAGCCACCACCAGGGCAGCGTCGGCGCCGGATCGGGCGGCGAAGCGCGTCAGCCGCAGGGCTTCCGACGTGCTGTTGCTGCCCGTGCCCGGCATGACCTTGACGCGGCCCGCCGCGGCCTCCACAACGGCTGCGATAATCCGTTCATGTTCCTCGTGGGAAACCGTCGGCGACTCGCCGGTGGTGCCCACCGGACAGAGGCATGTGGTCCCCGCCTCGACCTGCAGGTCGACCAATCTTCCGATGGCGTCGAAATCGACCTCACCGTTGCGGAAAGGGGTGATCATGGCCACGGAATGGCCGGCAAACGATTCACTGCGTGTGGTCATGGCTGTTTGGGAACCAGGTAAGGAGTGTGGCGATGTGCGTTCTTCTACTTGCCGCGGGCCGGTTTTGCGATTCTGTAGCACGGGCCATCTTTGCCCGCGGAAATACGCGGGGCAGTATAACCCGCCGCCAGCCACTTGCCAAGAAGGCAGCCGAGCCGAGCGGCCGAGCCGAGCGGCGGCCAGTCATGGGGAACCTATCGCCGTTATGGGGCGATCCAGGGGAATTCAACCCAGCGGCGCTACCACCCCTCACGCCAAGCCGCTCCGGACCTAGCCGAGGGCGGGGGCTGTAGCGCGGCGCGGCGGGCGGCCAGGGTGTGCTCAACGTCTATGATCACTTCCAGCCGCCTTTCGACGTGCAGTTTTCGCAGGCCGCCAAGCGTTCCCGGCGCGACGCGCCGATACCAGTAGCCGGCACGACCGAGGGCAACCAGTCGCGCGTCGGTCTGCTCGGCGGCGGCGTCCCACCAGGCATCGCCGCGGGCGAGCGGGTCCTTAGAAACCGCAGCCGGGGCACTGCCGTTGGCAGGCGCCGGGACATCGGCGCCCGTCGGCGCCCACTCGGCCCGAGCCAGCGCGCGCAGTTGCACGTTGCCGCCGCGGGCGACGTGCCCGAGGCCCGTCGCCCAGTCGTCCTGCACCAGGCAGTACCACGCGCCCAGCAGGTCGTGGGCTGCCGGATCGTCGGGGTTCGCTTCTACGGCGGCGCAAGCCGGCGGTGCGCCTCGCCCGCCCGCTCCACCCACGCCAGCCGTTCGGCCGCCTCCTTGCGCCACTCGCGGGCCTCCGGCCGATGGCAGGCGTTGCGGGCAAGGGCGGCGAGTTCGCGGGCTTCGTCGAAACGCCCCTCGGCCACCGCCCGGGCGATGACCGCGGCCGAACCGCGCACCAGGGCCTCGGCCCGCCGCAAGCCGCCGGCCCCGGCGCCGAACGCCTCCAGGGCGCGAAGCTCCACGCTCAGCGGATCGACCTCGACCTGCCGACCCACCCGGCGGGCCGCCTCCAGCACCAGGTCCACCTCGGCCGCGTCGGTGCCCAACTGCGCGGCCAACCGCAACAGGACGTACCGTTCCGCCGCGCCGGCGGCCGGCGCGGCGGCCGCGTCGAGGAACCGCCGGGCCAGGGTGTTCTTCTCGTCCGGCGACGGCTCGGGCGGCACAAACACCGGCGCGTCGGGGGACTGTCCCAATTTTCCAGGCTCGCCGGGCGCATCGCGCCCGCGTAGGATGGACGTTCCCGTCCGTCGTCCGAAGACGACAATTCCCGCCGCTCACCGGGGGCATCGACCGTTCCGCCGTGCATACCACCACGGTCCGGCCCGGACGCGCGGGCCGGCGGTCGGGGCGCGGCGGGCGGTGAGGGAGCCGGCACGAGCACCCACCACGCGCCGAGCATCCACTTCACACGCCGCTCCCCACGGCCACCACGTAGGATGGACGTCCCCGTCCGTTCACCAAAGACGGACAAGAATGTCCATCCTACGGCCGAACTGCGGCGTTCCGCTCCGCTCGACGAGGAAATACGCGGCAACTCGCTCGCGTCCTCGCCAGCCGGCACGGCCACCGCGCGCGGCACGACCGGCGCGGCCTGCGGCGTCTCGGCACGCTCCGCCGCCTCCTCCTCGCGAAGCTGCCGGTCGTACTCGGCCTTTTTCTCGGTGTTGAGCAGCCGGACCTTGGCCGCGGCCACTTCGTTGAGCAGCTTCTGCGAGAGGGGGCCGCGGGGACCGGTCTGCACGGAGCGCAGGAACGCCATCCGCTGGTCGGCCGCCGCCTCGATCACCTCCGGGGCGTCCTCGAACCGCGCCAGCCCCAGCAGCCGGTAATCGTCCGGCGGCTGCTCCCCCGGCGGAATGCCCAGCCACCGGTGATACGGATCGAACGCGCCCGCCTGCTTCATGGCCGATACCTTCGCAGCCCACGTGGTTTGCGGGTAGCGGGCGCGCAGCTCGGTGAAACGATTGCCCGCCTCGGCCGGCTTCCCCTCACCACGCAGCTTCTCGGCCTGTTCGTACAGTTTGCGGGCCTCGGCGTGGTCCTGCTCGCGCACGGCCTTATGCAGGGCCGCGGTGCGTGAGCCCTGGCCCGCGGCCTCGCCGGCCAGCCCTGCGAGCCCAATCGAGCCCCCCGGCAGCACCGCCATCGCCATTCGTCGATTCCCGCCCATGAGACGCTCTCCCGATTTGTCGTTCGTCAGCCGTGCCTACCGACATGCTGCCTTTGGGGGGGCGCAGCGGTGTGACTGCGACCCTTGAGCGCGCCCTCCTTCAAAGAAGGCGGCCGGGCGTGAACCGTTGTAGTTTGCCTAGATACCCATCCCGCGCCATGCGGCAATTCCGTTACGTTTGTCATACCCGTCATATGCCTACAAAGTTTCTAAAGTGTTAGCCCCAGGGAGGGCGAAGAAAATGATCGGAAGGCTTTTTCCGCCGGGTGTTGAGTGTGAACTTTACCCTTTCGGAGAGAGTCGCAGGGGGGAACCTGCCTCGAAGGCCGTCGGCCTTGACGTTCAGCCGAAAACCTCTCCCTCGGCTGGTCGTGTGTAAGTCTCTCCCACTTTCCGCGTGTAGTTCGCCGGGGACATTCTGGGAGTGCGAGGAAATCGTGATGGTGAGGTTAGACCGCAGCTTCGCTATTTTACGGATTTTCTCTGGCTTCCGAATGGTCAGGTTGACGATGTAATTAGTACGGCGCGGATCAGAAGGAGCTGAACCACAGCCACCATGGAAAGCGAATTACGGAAAAGCCCCGACCCAGATGCTTGTGAGGTCCAGCGGCAGCGATTGCCGGTTCGAAGGAACGAAACTGGTTTCATAGGCATGGGGTGAGAAAACGTTCCGCGTTGGGCGGGTGCCCGGCCGGAACTTTGAATAAACCAACGTGAGATTAATGGAGAGCCTGCGATGAAGGTTTTCACAACGGGGCAGGTCGCAAAGATCTGCAAGGTGGCCCCGCGCACCGTAAGCAAGTGGTTCGATTCGGGCCGCCTCAAGGGATACCGCATCCCGGGTTCCCAAGACCGCCGCATTCCCAGGGATTACCTGATCAGGTTCCTGAAGGAACACGGAATGCCATTGGGCGACCTCGAGGATGAGGCCATGGCCAAGGTCCTGATTGTAGCTCAGGACCAGGTTCT
The DNA here is from genome assembly GCA_007127495.1 of Planctomycetales bacterium. Taxonomy (GTDB): domain Bacteria; phylum Planctomycetota; class Planctomycetia; order Pirellulales; family Thermoguttaceae; genus PWXP01. The sequence continues at coordinate 1,432 of SKZG01000279.1, read as the reverse complement.
GATTGAGAACGTCAAGCGGGAATTGCCGCTGGAGCGCTCTTTCAAGGTGGCCGTGGCTGCCAGTGGTTTCGATGCCGGCATCCAAGCCGAGAGTTTCCATCCGGACTGTATTATCGTGGACTTCTCGATCGGCCGCACGGAGGCACTGCAAATTTGCCAGAACCTCCGCCGCAATGCCGAGTTTGCTGAGGTCACACTCATTGCCTTGCTACCCGACGATGGAAGCTCCACGAGCTTTGACCGCTCGAGCATCAACGAAACGTTCAAGAAGCCGTTTGACGCCGCGCTGTTGGCTGAGCGACTGCGCACGTTGATCGGCGCCAAGAAAGAGCTTGTCTAGGGCCCCGGCACCAGCCGGACTAGGTTCTGGAAGCTTGATAGACTTCATTCGCCGCCCCATTCAACCCGTCGCGGTTTGACCCCCGCGACGGATAATTTTTTCCACAGGGGACAGTCCTAACCTCCGCCACCCGACGTCGGCAACGCCCCATGGGGCCGCCCCGCCGGGTTGCGGAAATGGGGCTGTCCTCTTTTTTTGCGCCCTACGTCGACCCGACCCGATCCGTTTCGGCAAGCCCGGCGCCCAAACGGTTCAGACGTAGCCGCGCTACGGCGGACTATGGGGCGCGAACTGCCGGGGGCGGTTGCGGCATCGGGACGGGGGCTTGGCAGGTTCCCCATGGTCGGCTAAACTCGCCATCATCAACCCCACGGACACCAATTCCGCGAACACAAACGTGTGAGAAGGCATTCATGGAGTGTGGAAAACAAGAGAATCTGGACTTCTGCAATTGCAGCTATGAGCCGTGCAACCGCAAAGGCATTAACCGATCCAGCGCGGCGAGCAGGCGAGTACGATGAAGGCACCCGGTGATCCTCCAACCATTCCGTCCTCGCTGCGCGAACTCTACACCCCGGTGCGCGACGAGCTTGCCGCCGTCGAAGACCTTTTGCGCGTCGAGTTGACCAGCGATTACCCCTTTGTGGACCTGCTGGCGAAGCACGGGTTCCGGCTCGGCGGCAAACGTTTGCGCCCGGCGCTCGTACTTCTCTCGGCGAGTGCACTGGGAAACCTCCGGCCGGAGCACGTGGCGCTCGCCGCTTCGGTCGAGTTGATCCATACGGCCACGCTCATTCACGACGACGTGCTCGACGAGGCGGAAGTCCGCCGGCACCTCGATACGGTGAACGCCCGATGGAACAACGAGGCGAGTGTGCTGTTGGGTGACTACTTGTTCAGCCGCTCCATTTGCCTGGCGGCTTCGGTCGACGGTGAATACGCTTGCAGGGCCATCGCCGAGGCGGCTCGCATCATGTGCGAAGGCGAGTTGCGCCAGGTGCATAATCGCGGCAATTATCATCTTTCCGAAGAGGATTATCTCGACATCATCTCGGAAAAGACCGGCGCCCTCCTGGCCTGCTGCTGCCGCCT
>SKZG01000414.1 GCA_007127495.1 Planctomycetales bacterium | reverse complement strand
CGGCCAGGTCGCGTTCGAGCCGATCGGCGTAGGCGGTAATGCGCAGCATCCACTGGCGCAGCGGGATGCGTACGACGGGATGCCCGCCCCGCTCGCTGAGCCCGCCCACCACTTCCTCGTTGGCCAGGACCGTTCCCAGCTTCGGGCACCAGTTCACCGGGGCCTCGATCTGGTAGGCCAAGCGGTGCTCATCTTGGTAGCGGGCGACGGCCTGCGGGCCTTCTTCACGGATGGCGTCGGGGATGGGCAATTCGGCAATCGGCCGGCCTTTCTGCGCCTCGGAGTCGTACCACGTGTCGAAAAGGACCAGGAAGATGTATTGTGTCCAGCGGAAGTACTCGACGTCGGTGGTGGCCAACTCGCGGCTCCAGTCGTAGCTGAAGCCCAGCATTTTCAACTGGCGGCGGAACGTGGCGATGTTCTTCTCGGTGGTTGCCCGCGGATGCGTACCCGTCTTCTTCGCATGCTGTTCCGCCGGCAACCCGAAGGCGTCCCAGCCCATCGGGTGCATCACGCTCACGCCGCGCATTCGATGGTAGCGGCACACGATGTCTGTGGCGGTGTATCCCTCTGGGTGGCCTACGTGGAGCCCGTCACCACTTGGGTAAGGGAACATGTCCAACACGTACAGCTTGCGGTCTTTCGGCAGCCTGGGGCATTGGAAGGTGGCGTATTCTTCCCAGTATTCTTGCCATTTCGGCTCGATGACGGCCGGGTTATAGCGGGGCATAGGGGCGATCCGTTGCGTTCGGGGCGAAGTTGCTCGGTAAGCAGCCAGTCGGCCGCCGCAAAGCCGCCGATTGTACCCCATCGCTCCGGACTGGGCAAAGGTGTCTGTCGGTAAGATTGTTTCTGCCGCTCGCCTAAGTGCAGACAGCGCCTTATTTGCTCCCATCGGGTGCCGCTCTTTAGAGGAATAGAGCTTGGCCCTATTCGATGGGTTTTCAAGCGTTCTTCGGGCAGGCTGCGGTTGTATTGGACCGGAAAAGATGGTATCCAGAAGGCTTTGGCGGCGCGCAGGGATCGGCACCATGCGAAACAGCGGGTGCCGACACCGGGCTTGTACCCTCGTGGCGTCGAAACTCGTCACGTTTCGCCCAAAGGGGACCAGGACTTGACATCACGGATTGCAACCGACCGAACGCCCGCCGAGCAGGTGGGATCGGGCAGCGCTTCGCATGCCCGGCGGGCCAGCGCGCGCGCGACTCCGGCATCCGAGCATCCGGGCCTCGTCTTGCGGGTTGGGCCCCACGAACCGCTTGAAGTTCCCCGCCGCCCGCACGTGCTCTCAGCCGAGGCGTTTTACCGGCTCGCGTATCCGGCGATGTTCCTTTCGCGCCAATTGGAGGAACGGCTTCTGGAGTTGTTCCGCAAGGGGTACGTCAAGGGCACGGTGACCAGCAGTGCGGGCAACGAGGCGACGGCGGCGGGGGCGGCCATGCCCTTGCGGCCCGGCGAGGACGTCGCCAGCCTACTGCACCGCGACTTCGTGGCGCATTTACTGTTGGGGGCCACGCCGTATCAGTTGGTGTGCCAGTACCTGGCCAACGCGGAAAGCCCCACCCATGGCCGCGAAGGCAACGTGCATCATGGCAATGCCGCGAGCCGGCGCATGCCCATGATGAGCCACCTCGGCCGCATGCTCAGCGTGGCCGTCGGCGCTACGTGGGCAGCGCGGCGCCGTGATGAGGACGTGTTCGGCCTGGCGATCATCGGCGACGGAGGCAGCAGTACCGGCGAGTTCCACGAGGCCATCAACCTGGCGTCGGTCCATCGGGTGCCCGTGCTGTTCCTCGTTGAAAACAACCACTACTCCTTCTCGACGCCCACCGAACTACAATATCGTTGCAAGAACCTTTCCGACCGGGCGGCCGGTTATGGCATCGCCGGCAAGACGATTGACGGCACCGACGCCTGGGAAGTGTACACGACGGTCCAGCAGGCCCTGGCGCTCATGCAGGCCGATCCCGAGCCCATGATCCTGGAGTGCCGCGCACTGCGATTGCAGGGCCATGCGGCGTACGACAAGGGCGATTACGTTCCCCGCGAACGCCTTCAGGAATGGCAGCGCCGCGACCCCGTGCCCGCCGCCCGCCGGCGACTGATCGACCTGGCCGGGTACGGCGAAAACGACGTGGCGGCCCTGGAGGCCGAGATCGAGGCGACCATCGAGCAGGCGGTTCGCGAGGCATTGCGCGTACCCCGGCCCGACCCCAAACGCCATTCGTGGACTTCGTACCGGACCAGTTCGCGAGCCCAAGCGGCTCCCTTCGTCGCGGCCAAGGCCAAGAACGGCGACGCGGTTCGGATGGCGCTGAACTACCTTCTGGAACACAACAGCCAGGCTTTTCTGGCGGGCCAGGACGTGGGCACGTACGGCTCGGCGTTCAAGACGTGCAAGGGACTCATCGAGCGGTTCGGGCAGGAACGCGTGATGGACCTGCCCATCTGCGAGTCGGCCACGGTCGGGTTTGCCCTGGGGGCCTCGCAAGTGGGCGCGGAGCCCATCCTCGAGTTCCAATTCGCTGACTTCTCCACCGAGGCGGTCACACAGATCGGTTTGAACGCGGGTACGTGGTACTTCCGCGCCGGGCAGCCGGCGCCCCTTCTCATGCGGCTTCCGTGCGGTGGCGGGCTCACCGTCGGGCCGTTCCATTCCGGCGAGTTCGAAGGCCTGTGGTCGTGTTTCCCAGGCCTGAAGCTGCTGTACCCCGCCACGCCGCAAGAGACCTTCGAGGCCCTGCTGGCCGGCTTCTACGACCGCAACCCCTGCCTGGTGCTCGAACACAAATTGCTGTACTGGAGCCGAAGCGGGCCGATCGACTTCGACGGCAACCTGGCCGCGGTGTGGCGGCCGCGCCAGTACACCGAGGGCGACCAACTCACCCTGGTGGCCTTTGGGGCGATGGTCCACGACGCGATTGCCGCGGCCGGTGAAGTGGGCGGCGGGGTCGAGGTGTGGAACCCGTTCGTGCTCCGCCCGCTGAACCTGGATCCGATCCGTCGCTCGGTCGCGAAGACGGGCCGGCTGCTGGTGGTGCAGGAATGTAGTTCTGCGGCGGGAATTGGGCACCGCCTTATTGGGCAGCTTTTCTGCGCGGGTGGCCATTCGCTAAAATGTGCTCCCGAGCTTCTCGCGGCTCCCGACACGCCGGTGCCCTTCGCCCCGGAGCTGGAATCGTTTTATCGCCCCAATCCAGGAAAGATCGCCGCGGCCATCCGGCGGATGCTTGAAATATGATACAGGACGAGGCGTTTCGACTATCGCTGTTCCTACCGGCCCAAGGCGCCGCGGAAACCGAGGTGGTCATTATCGAGTGGAACGTGGCCGAAGGCGATCGTTTCGAGGCGGGCCAGACGCTGGCCCAGGTCGATAGTGCCAAGTCGGTCTTCGATTTCGAGGCGCCATGCGACGGAAAGGTTATCCGCCGGCTGCACCTGGAGGGCGAGCCCCTCGCCTTGAACGAACCCGTTATGGAAATCGAAACGACCGACCCCGCCATGCGCGATTGGATTCCGCCGGCGCCGGCGGAAGCGGAAATCCCTTCCCCGGCGGCCGCGAGGCAGGCTGCCGCGCCCTCCGGCGGAATGAGTGAGGTGTATTTGCGCGGGTTCGGGGGCTACCTGCCCGAACGCGTGGTGACCAACGAGGAACTCGCGCAACGGTTTCCCAACATATCAGCCGACTACGTTTACCAGGTGACGGGTATTCGCCGGCGCCACTGGGCGGCCGATGACGAGAAGCCGTCCGACATGGCCTATGCCGCGTCGCTGGAGGCCATCCGCCGGTCCGGAGTCGATGCGAAGGACATTGACGGCATCATTCTCGCTACCACGACGCCCGACGTCGCCATGCCGTCGACCGCGTGCATTGTCCAGGACCGGCTCAGCCTGCGCGGCATCCCGGCGTTCGACCTCAACGCCGCCTGCTCCGGCTGGCTGTACGCCGTATCGATGGCGCAGGGCATGATCCGTTCCGGGTTGGCGCGCCACGTGCTGACCGTGGGCGTCGATATGCAGTCGCGCCTGCTCGACCCGGACGACCAGAGCGCGTTCTTCATCTTCGGCGACGGTGCGGGCGCAACGGTCGTTTCGGCCACCGGCCCAGGGCACCGCGTGTGCGACGTCTTATTGGGTTCCGACACGCGCGGGCTGCGGATGGCGCGGCGGGAAGCACCGGGTTACGTGGTGCTCGACGGCCAATGGTCGGCCGATCCGTGGATTCGGCTCGAGGGGCCCTCGCTGTTCCGCTTGGCCGCCGAGAGTTTCTCGCAACTGGTGCGCGATTCGCTCCGGCGCGCCGGCTGGAAGAGCGACGCGCCCCGCTGGATCGTTCCGCACCAGGCGAACGCGCGCATCCTCAAAGCGGCGGCCAAACGCTGCGCACTGCCGTTCGAGCGGTTTTTCCTCAACGTGGACCACGTGGGCAACACCTCCAGCGCCAGCATCCCCCTCGCGCTGACCGAACTGGAGGCCGGCTTGCAGCAGGGCGACAAGCTGCTGCTTTGCTCCGTCGGCGCCGGCATGACCACCGCGGCCGTGGCCGTGGAGTGGTAATCCGCGGCGTGGCAGCGCATAAGAAAGCCCTCGGCTCGTGAACGATGCCGAGGGCACAGGCAAGTTGCCTTCGATTGACTCGGTAGCCGGCCACGGCTACCACGACGTTTCAACCGTCAGGCAGGGCGAACGTTTTCGGCGCGCGGGCCCTTCGGCCCACTGCCTTCCTCGAACGTCACCTGCTGCCCGACGCGAAGCTCCTCGATGGACACTCCTTCCACCTGGCTGTGGTGGAAGAACAGGTCGCCCCGCCCTCCATCAATGAACCCGAAACCTTTGTCAGCGATCAGCTTTTTGATCGTCCCTTGCGGCATGGTAGCCACTCCTTCAAAACAAACAGAACTCGAACGTAAACAGACCGACGACTTTCACGTGTAAAAACCCGGCTGGGGTACACACCGCCCTCGGCCAAACAACACCATCGATCATAGCCTATGTCGTAAAAAACACAAGGGGGCCTGTCGGGATTTTTCCCCTTTTGGACAAAAAAGTTCCCTGCGGAGGGGGTAGGTCAACCTAGCTTCACTCAGCGCTCGCCGCAATTCATTCTGTTCTGTTGGACGATGCGACAGGGAGAAAAGGTGCCAAAGGGAGAAAAGGTGACAGCCACGAATGGCACTGCCCCTGGCGCCATAAGGACTTAGGTCGGTGGGCGTAGGCTGATCGTGGCACCAGAAACGCCTTGCCTGCCGCGAGTAGGCCGAAGCGATGGAGCGGGCATGCCGTTTCTGCACCGGCACGCAGTGTCAGCGCATCGATATCGGCGCCCGGGTGCACCGCATCGTGTGCGGGGGGAAATCTATTTCCGGTGCGTCATGCGGCAGTTCCTCGCAACAGTTCTTCGCGGGCTTCATCGCGCGGTTTCGTCAACAACGCCAGAGGCTGCGGCCGACGTTTCACCGCGCGCGGGGCTCGATGCGATTGGGACGATTGCCCACCGTTTGCTCGGCCAGACTTGCCAACTGGGCGGCCATCAGAGACGGCGACAATCCTTCACCACCGCAGGCCAAGATCATCCACGACGCGCCGATCGTTTG
>SKZG01000452.1 GCA_007127495.1 Planctomycetales bacterium | reverse complement strand
CCGCAGCAGACGAATCGGCCGGGCACGCCACGACGGGTTCTGCCGCAGCAGGTGGGCCAGCAGCAGCATCAGCTCGCCGTTCTTCATGCCGCGCCACCACACGTCGATGGTTCCCGGCGGCGCTGCCCATGGGTCCTGCTCGTCGTCCTCAGCTTCCGAGCCGTGGAGCCGCATGACGAGGATGCTGCGTTTGAGTTTGGCAACGAGCCGGAGCGTCGTGCCCAACGCCTGGACGCGTTCGGGGTCGGTCAGCCAGCCTAGCAGGACGGTATTTGGCCACAGCGAGCCCAGGCCCTGGCACTGCACCAGCGACTCGATCCCTTGCGCGAGCGACGGGGCGACCACCACGGCCGGGAAGGCTTCCAACTCCTGCTCGGCAATGAACTTCCGCAGCAGGGCCTCTTGGGCGGCACGGCGTTCGAGCAGCTCTTCCGTCGAACCCTCGATCACCTGCCCAAGCGTCAGAATGCCGCGACGGCCGGTCAGCCAGTTGGCGAATACGGCCAGCCGCGTGCGCGACCAAGCCGAGCCGCTCAGCGCGAGGATGATTGGGCGCCAGTTCTTCGGGTGGTAGCGTTCCTCCTCCAGCCGCAGCAGGTTCTGCCGGATGCGCTCCACGATCAGGCCGCTGGTCAGGTCGCCCCAGTTGGCCTTCACCTCGCGGAAACCAATGAGCCAGTGCAAGGCCACCATGCCTACGAGGGAAACCGCCGCCATAACAGGATGGATCAGGAACATCACCACAATGCAGGCCGCCGCACCCAACAGCGAAAGCGACCAGTGGTAGTAGCGGAACGTGGGCCGATAGCTCGGGTTACCGGTGACCGACTCGTAGAACGACGCCAAGTTCAGCGTGGCGTAGGTGAGCATAAAGGCCATGGTGAGGATCGGGGCGATGGCGTCCAGGTCGCCCAGCAGGATGCATGCCTGCGAAATCAGGAACGTCAGCAGGATGGCCCGCCGGGGCTCGGCGCTGCGGCCGCTGCCGGCGCCGAGGAACCGCAGCCAGGGTAACACGTCGTCGCGTGCGAAGGCCTGAAGGATGCGCGGCGCGCCCATCATGGAGCCCAGGGCCGAAGAAAGTGTGGCCGCGAACACGCCGGCGGTAATCAGCACCGGCATCCAGGCGATGTCCTTGATTACCAGCGTGTTGCTCACCAGTTCATCGTGCGGCCGGGCGCCGCCCAACAAGATCGCCAACGACAGGTACACCAACGCGGTGCCGCCGATGGCGGCCAGGGTGCCGCGGGGAATGGCCCGTGCCGGATCGCGCAAATCGCCCGACATATTCGCCCCGGCCATAATGCCCGTCACCGCGGGAAAGAACAGTGCGAACATGGTGAAGAAGCTTTCGCCGCCGACGTACTGCGGCTGGGCGTTTGCGTAGAACCATTCGAGTCGGAATGCGGCCCCCGCCCCCGCATAGAACGATGCCAAGGACAGCCCGAGCAAGGCGAGAATGCCGTACTGCACGCGAATGGTCCAGCCCGCCCCGATGTACACGCACAGGAATGCCACGATATTCACCAGCGTGGCCACAACGGTGAATTGGGCCGCCAGGCTGGGCACGGCGTCGACCAGCGCCTCAGTGAATCCGATCAGGTACAGCGACACGGCAATGGCCTGGGCCAAGTAGAACACCACGCCGATGGCTCCGCCGAACTCGACCCCGAGGCTGCGGCTGATGAGGTAATACGCCCCGCCACCCTTCACCCGCGTGTTGGTGGCAATGGCCGAAAGCGACAGGCTCGTGAGCGTGGTGATTGCGGTCGAGGCCAGCACGATCATCGCGGCCCACAACACGCCCGCATTCCCCACCACCTGCCCGAACCGCAGGAACATGATCACGCCAAGGATCGTCAGCGTGCAGGGCGTGAACACGCCGCCGAACGTCCCAAACCGGCGTGCCGAGCTTTCGCGGTTTTTTGGCATGGATTCGTCTTCTTCCCGTACGGCGGGCCCAGCCCGCCGAAAGACGCTGCTTCCCAACGCGGTGAATACCGGTGGTCAAGTCTACTCGACAGTTACCGATTCCAGCGGGCCGATGGTGACGGTTGCCGTCGGCAGGAGCGGGTAGCGGCGCAGCAGGGCTTCGAAGTCGTCGATGGTTACGGCGTCGACCGCTTGCAAATCGTCCTCGATACTCCGGTACTCGGCGCGGCAAACCCAGTCGATGCCGACGGCAAACAGCCGCCCTCGCGGCCGCTCGCCGGACAGCACCACTCGCGAGCAAACCTTGTTCTTTGCCTGACGCAGTTCGACCTCCGTCACGCCTTCCTGCCCCACAGCTTGATACAACCGGGCGAGGCGAGTCAGGTTTTCGGCTGCGTCGTCGGGCGCGCAGCACAGGAACGTGATCATCGCGCCCGCGTCGGCAAACTCGGCGTGCTGCATGCCCGCGTGCTCCGCCAGTCCGGGATCGACCAGTTCCCAGTACAGCCGGCTGCCGGAATCGTCGCCCAGCACCGTGGCCAGCAGTTTGGCCGCGTACCGCTCTCGGGCGTCGTCAAACGGCGCAGCCGACATGAGCAGCGTATACTGCTGCGTGGCGATTTCCTTGCGGATGGTCACGAAGGGCGTCTTGGGTTCAGCAGGCGACATCGTCCGGCTCACAGGCAGCGATACCCACGGCCCGCATGCCGACTCGGCCACGCGCACCAGGTCGTCGAAGGCCACGCGTCCGGCGCCCACCAGCACCATGTTTGCCGGCGCGTAACGGCGCTCGAAGTAGTCGCGCATCGCCTCGACCCGGAGGTCGGCAATGCTTTCGACGGTGCCCAGCACGCTCCGGCCCAGCGGGTGGCTGCCGAAGTACGCGGCCCGGCAGTGCTCGTCGGCCCCGAATGGCGGCTGATCGTCGTACATGTGGATCTCTTCGAGGATCACCTGCTTTTCCGTCTCGAAGTCGGCCTCGCGGAGTGACGGGCGGAGGATATCGGCCAGCAGTTCGAGCGCGCGGTCCAGGTACTCAGGCAACACGTTCGCGTAATAGACCGTGGCTTCCTCGTTTGTGTAGGCGTTGTAGTGGGCGCCGATCTCGTCGAACTCGCGGTTCACGTCATCGGCTGACCGGGTAGGCGTGCCCTTGAACATCATGTGTTCGAGGAAGTGGCTCACGCCGGACTCGGCGTCGGTTTCGTCGCGCGAGCCGGTGCGCACGAAGAACCCGATCGCCGTGGAATAGGCTTCCGGGTTGCACTCGGCCACGATTTCCAGGCCGTTCGGCAGGGTATATCGCTTAAACTGCAACCGGCACCTCCAGAGGGTTCGGGCCTACGGTGACGATGTCGAAGTCAGCCGGGGGGCTGGCGGCCAGGTACGCGTTGATGCTCTCGCAGCTTAAGCCCTCGGCCAAGTCGTGCAGTTGTTCGACTGTGCGGACACGGCCCAGGTGGTACCAGTCGGCAGCGACGGCCCCGCTGCGCGCGGAACTCGACTCCTGCTGCATGATCAGGCTGCTCTTGATGCGGGCCTTCAGGCGTCCGAGTTCGTCGGGGCGCACCCCTTCGGCCAGCCGGCGGATCTCGCCCAGGGTCACATCGAGCGTTTCCTGGGCTCGGTCGGCACTGGTGCCGGCGAAACAGAATACGCCTGCCCGGTCGCGCAGCGTGTGATGCCCCGCATGCACGCTGTAACAGAGGCCGCGCCGTTCGCGCACCTCGGTAAAAAGCCGTGAACTCATGCCGCCACTGAGTACGCCCACCGAGCCCCACGCGGGAAAGTAGTCGGGGTGGCGGTACGGAACACTCGGGTAGGCGATACCGATTTGCGTTTGGGCCGACTGGTAAGGGACGTGCAGGTAGGGTTGGCGGGTGGGTTGCTCGACGATTTCCGCCGGCTCGGCCGGCGTCCAGTCGGCCAGCAGTTCCGCCACCAGGTCGCGCAGGGCAGGAAACTCGAACCGGCCGGCCGCGCCGAGGATTGCGCCGTTGGGCCGGTAATGGCGCGCAAAAAACGCCTGAATGTCGTCCAGCGTGGTCGCCTGCACGCCGGGCAGGTCGCCGTGTGCCGGCCGCCCCCATGGCTCGTGATAATGCCGCCGCCGCAGTTCGCTGGCCGCCTTCTGCGACGGCTCGTCCTCAACCGCTCGCAACTCCTGCAACATGAGCGCCCGGGCCGCGGGCAGTTCCTGCTCCGGCAAGTGGGGACGGCGGACCATGTCGGCGAAGATGGCCAGGGCGGCCGGCAGGTTCTCCGCCGGGGCCGCGCCGCCGAACCCAGCGTGCGAGGCCGACACGGAATCGCTCCACTCCAAGCCCAAATTGTCCAGTTCCAGGATAAACTGCCGGCTGTCGCGGGGACCACACCCGCGCTCGACCATCTCGGAAGTGATATTCGCAAGCCCCCCTCTGTCGGAGGGCTCAAGCGCGCAGCCTGCCGGCAACAGAAGCGAAAACGCCGCCGAACGCAGCCAGGGCATCTGCTCGGCCACCAGGACCAGGCCGTTGGAATAGATGTGCGTATGGACGATTTCGGGCACGGCGCGGGTTCTCGGATGGGGAGCGCGGCGAGGCGGTATGGCCGATGGGCAACGCGGCCATCGTCGCCGAGAACGGCACGCCTGGCAAGGGGGAGTGCTAGCCTGCGACGGCCAGCCGTTGGGGCAACCCGACTGCATCAGCGAGCTGCTCGAATCGGTCGAGGTACACGTCGGCCTCGGCATCGGGGCTGCCGCTGAGGGCAATCGTGGGCATCCCCACCGCCTGCGCGCCGGCCAACTCGACCTGGTCGTGCCCCACGAAGGCAACTTCGTGCGGGCTCAATCCCATCTGCATCACGGCCTCCCGGTAGCATACTGGTTCCGGCTTCGTGCATCCCAAGTCGATCGATGAAACCACCACCTGAAACGCCTGCACCGGGGCGAAACCGGCCAGGCGAGCCTGCAATTCGTCGCCCGCCAGCTCGCTGTCGCTGAGAACGCCCAGCCTCATGCCCAGTTTTACCAGACGGGCCAGGGTGCATCGCACTCCTGGGAGGGGGCGAAGGCTTGCGTCCAGCTCGCGGCGCAATCCCCGGCACGCCGCCATCACCTCGTCGATGAGCCCGCACGGAAGGCCTGCGGAACGCAGGTAGGCGGCGAAGGCGTCATCGAAGGTTCGTCGGCCGCGATACACGTCGGCCGCGAAGTCGCGGTCCCAAACGTAATAGAAACTGCTGTAATGGGTGTGCAGCCCCACGTGCGAGAGCAGCCGCAAAAGCCAGCGACGCCACACGGTGTCGTCGTAGAGCACGCCGCCGAAATCGAACAGCACACCGCGAACCGGTCGCGGAAGTCGCGGAGGAGGTAACGCGCCGGCAGTCGGCCGCTTCTCGGCAAACGAGACGGACGTCCGGCCCGTCTCCATCCAGTGGAGCATCGTGCTCATCGTATTCCGATTCCTTTCCATGGAACCGCCCGACCGGCAAGCCTAGCTTCCCGCGCGAACGCGGTTCAGCGCCGCCATGCGGCTGCGCAGCGCAGGCTGGTGGTCCAGCAGTCCGGCAATCCGTTGCCAATCCAAGCAGTCGGACCCCAGCGCGTCGTAAATCGCCAGGGCATGCTCCCAGTCCTCCTCGCCGTCGACCGTCAACCGTACATCGTCACGGTCAATCTCCGGCGGCGCCGGAATGAGCCGAAGCTGAAATCGTTCTGGGTGGGAATAGATGTATCGCGTCACGTGCGCGCGGTCGAAGGGAGCCCGTGCCGCGCGCGCCGCCTTGCGCAACGCTCCCGTCCGAAGCCACTCGGCATATACGCCCACCGGCGAAAGGATCGCCGGGCGGCCATCGGCCGACATGTAACTGATGTAATCGCACTCCGGATGCGCCTCGGCCGTCCTCACGAGCCGATCGATCAGCGAAGGATCGACAAACGGACTATCTCCTCGAACCCGAACAATCGACTGCGCCGGATACTGATCCAGAGCACGCACCAGGCGGTCAAGCGGGTCGGTGTGATTGCCGAAGAAGATGGGCACGTCCATGGGCACTAGGTCGGCGACAAATTGGTGCTCGGGTGCATCGCACGCCACGACAATGACGCCATCCAGCCGCGTGCTGTCGGTCACCCGGCGGATGACCCACTCCAGAAGCGACCGACCACCCAACCGCCGACGCAAGTGGCAGCTTGGCTCTTGCCGTGTGTGGCAGGCCTGAACAATCCCCAGTGTTCCCAGCATCCGATGCACTCCCTTCCATTTCCGACCGGAACAATACCGGCAGTCTATCACGTTTTGCCCGGCGGGGTCAAGGGCGAGAAAATCGCTGCTGACCATTCCCCCCATCAGACCTGCCGTAGGGTGGGTGGCTTGATACGGCTCTTCCAGCGAATCGATGTTTACGCGCCGAGGGACATGGTGAAGGGTGGACGTTCCACGTTGTGAGCACTCTGCGATGAAATTGGCCGAAAGCCAACAGGAAAGCCCTCGCCGACGACCTCCACCCAACAATCATCAATCAGAAATCCATCCCTACGACAACCCAAGCACAGCGTACAGCCGCGGGTCCGCGAGGCTGTCGATGACCATGGCCGCGCCGGAAAAATCGTGGTCGCGGCTGTGGTCGGCGGGAACGGCAACGGTGAAAGCCCCGGCCGCCGTGGCGGCGCGGCACCCGTTTTGGCTGTCTTCCAGAACAAGCATGGCGGCGGGCGATACGCCCAGGTGAGCGGCGGCCGTTTGGTAGATTTCCGGGTGCGGCTTCCCATGCCGGATGTCTTCCGCCGTCAGCACAAATGCAAAGCGGCGGGCCAACTCGAACGGCGCCAGGCAAGCGGTTGCCAAACGCAGCGAGGTGCTCGTGGCAATCGCCTTCGGAATCCCCGCCGCCTCCAGCGCGTCGAGCAATTCCATCAGGCCCGGCATCGGCTGAATCATTCGCCCGACAAGAGCCAGGTACTCACGGTCCGATTCCTCAATCAACTGGTCGACCGTGTCTGTCAGGCGGAGCCGTTCGATCACCAGCGCGAACCCCTCGCGCGCTTGCAGGCCCATCATCAGGTCCTTTACTTCCGCCGTGAACGCATGCCCCCGGCGACGCAGCAAACGCGAACCGACTTGCGTGTATACTTCCTCGGTGTTGAACATGAGGCCGTCCATGTCGAAGACGACCGCCTGGAATTTTTGCATGGGCTTGGTTATTGATTGCTACTCTTGGATCGCGCTGGGCGCTGATTGGTCGGATTGGTCGGATCGGTCAGATCGGGGCAATGCCCGGGCCGCCGCGCCGCTTCGGTCATTCGTCGAGCCGGTACACCGCGTACACGCGGTTCCGATACTCGACCGGCAACGGAAGCGACGGCCGCGCGAAGGTGATAACATAGCGGGCGCCGTACCGCTTGCCCAGGTGGCGGAGCCGGTCCGGAGGTTGTTGCGCGAGGGCCCCGTACCAGAACTCGCCCGGCGCGGCGTCCGGCCGCGCATGCAAGTGCTTCATGCGATGCCACCATTGCACCAGCCCCTCGGCGTCCTGAGGAATCTCCTTCCAGTTTCCTGCCTCCGGCCGCCCGGAATACCATTTGAAGGTCTGTGCCATCCGATCGGTCAGGAACACCGCGTCCGGCTCGACGTCGGGCGAGGCGGCCACGAATTCGCACACGTCGCGCCATGCCAGAAAATCGTTCCGATGGTGCGTGAGCATGTGAGGGCGGCGCGACATGCGGAACGCGGGCGGTGGCTGGGGGAAAGGCCGGTGTACCGCATGCGCGCCCACGTGCAACACCGCCGCCGCAACTGCCGCCGCGAGGCACCAGCGCGCTGCCGCAGGGCGCCGCCGCCCGAGTTCGGCAATCGCCGACAGCCCCACCAGGGCAACCCCCATCGGCACGGCGAAGTCCGACAGCCGATACCAATAGAATCGCAATAGGGCGGCAGACAGAGCCCGGTCCATGAACTCCAGCGGGGTGAGCAGTGCGCCGGTCAGTGCAATTCCCACGGCGGCAAACACAAACCAATTCAGCCGCGCACATCGCTCGCCCAGCCGGTCCTTGGTGTATCGCCATAGCACGGCCCAGAAGGCAGTCAACACGGCAAAACGGAAGATGAAATGCCACGGAATCAAGCTGATTACCAAGTGATGCGGCAGGCGAATGTATACATAGATTTCATGGGCGGCTCGCAGCATGGCCCGGTCAGCGCCCACGTCGAGCAGCAGTACGGGCAAAAGGCCCGGCAGGGCCAGTACGGCGCCCGCCCCCAGGCCGGGCAGGATGGTGCGCAGTTTCGGGCGTTGCGGGGCGGAAGCCCACCAGGCGACCGCCGCTGCGAGGACCGACCATCCTCCCACCAGTACGTGCAGCGACGAGGCGATGCCCAACAAGAGAAAGCAGCGGTTCCATCGCGCTCGCACCAGCGCCTCCAGCGCCAAGAGCACGAAGGCGTAGGCGAAGCTCTTGCCTTCCACTCCGCCCACAACCCACTCGCCGGCCATGTGGCACCGCTCCATCAAGCCCACCAACAATGCGGCCGAGAGTACGGCCCAACCGTAGCCTGGAAGGACGGCCGCACTGAGTCGTCGCCACGACCAGGCCAACAGCCCCCACGCCGCCAGGCGAGCCGCCCATGCGAAAACCCACGGCGAAAGCAGCAGCGACAGCCATCCGACCGTGAAATAGAATACCTGATGTGCGTCGGGCGATTCAAGGAAAAAGTCGCCTGCCGCCCACTCCGGGTTCCAATAATGGATCGCCTTGCCCAGGTAATAGGGCTCGTTCACGTCCGGCACAGGCCACGCGCCCTGGACAAAAAACACCAGAAAGACCAAGGCCGTTTCCACGAGATCCCGCCCGCGCGAATCGGAGCCCTCCAACTGGGTGGCATGCTGCGGCGGTCGAGCAGGCGGTTCCGCCATGCCCGGACCACGGGGGCAGTTTCCATCGGCGGCACGGCGCGATTCTGAAGGAGCGTTCACGGGGCAGCGTCACCGGTCCAGAGCTGCAATCGCCTTGAAATCGTTCCGCAGCGAGTGATAGAGCTGTTGGTACACCGGAAAGGCCCGATCGTAATAGCGTTTCGCCTTCCGGTTGCAGGGCGTTTCACTGACCACGCGAATCGTGGCCGCGCACGCCTCGCGCACGTCTTTGAATGCCCCGGCCCCGACTGCCG
Organism: Planctomycetales bacterium; assembly: GCA_007127495.1. GTDB lineage: Bacteria > Planctomycetota > Planctomycetia > Pirellulales > Thermoguttaceae > PWXP01. The sequence continues at coordinate 9,267 of SKZG01000452.1, read as the reverse complement.
CCAGCAGGGCAACGCCGTAAGCCGGCCCCTCCTCGCTGTTGATGGTCACCACCTTGCGTCCGAACACGTCGGCCTGAATCTGGCGCCATTGCGGGCTACGCGAACCGCCGCCGGACGCCCGAATCTGTCGGATGGGCACCCCCAACTGTTCGAAGATTGCCAAGCTGTCGCGCATCGAGTAGGCCACCCCTTCCATGATCCCACGAATCAAGTGCCCTCGGGTGTGGGCCATCGTCAGCCCGACAAAGCAACCGCGAGCGTCGGGGTCGGCATGGGGGGTTCGCTCGCCGGAGAGGTACGGCAGAAACATCAGCCCTTCCGCCCCCACGGGTGTGGCGGCCGCCTCCTCGGTGAGAAGGTCGTACACGTCGCGTTTCTGGCGTTTTGCGAGAGCGACGTCGGCCTTGCAAAGTTCGTTACGGAACCACTGGAAGGAGCCGCCTGCGGCCAGGGTCACTCCCATCATGTGCCACTTTCCACGGACCGCGTGGCAGAAGGTGTGGATGCGCCCTTCCGGATCGATTTTCACCTCATCACTATGGATGAACATGACGCCGGAGGTGCCGATCGACGTAGACAGCACGCCGCGCTCGACGATCCCGTTGCCCACGGCTCCCGCGGCACAATCGCCTGCCCCGCCCACCACCGCGCAGTCGGTCGAGAGGCCCAGCAAGCGTGCAGCCTCCGGCGTGAGCTTTCCGGTCACTTGTTCCGACTCGTACACCGTGCCAAACAGGTCGGCGTCGAGTTCGAGCTGCGAGAGGAGTTCCTTAGACCAGTTACGCTTGGCGACGTCGAGCAGTAGCATGCCGCTGGCATCGCTCACTTCCGTGGCGTACTCGCCAGTCAGGCGGCGGCGGATTTCATCCTTGGGCAGCAAGACCTTGCGAGTCTTTGCGAAATGCTTCGGTTCATGGTTGCGCAGCCAGAGGATTTTCGGAGCGGTGAAGCCGGTAAGGGCGGGGTTGGCCACCATTTCGATGAGCTTCTTCCGCCCGCCCGCCCGCTCCTCGATCTCTCGACATTCTGCGGCGGTGCGCTGGTCGTTCCACAGGATGGCACGGCGGACCACGTTATCGTCCTTATCGAGGAACACGGAGCCGTGCATCTGGCCGGAAAGCCCAATGGCCTTCACGTCAGCGGGCTTCAGGCGGGCCTTGCGAACCACCTGGCGCACCGATTTGACCGTCGCCTCCCACCAGTCGTGGGGGTCCTGCTCACTCCAAAGCGGCCTGGGGACATAGCAGGGATAGGTCTCCGTGGCGGAGGCAAGTATCTGGCCCTGCGCGTCAATCGCCAGCGTCTTCGTGCCGGACGTGCCAATATCGATGCCCAAGAACGTGCTCATGATGGACGAATCCTGCTCCAAGGGGTAGATTGCAAATGACCTTAGAATTCTAATCGACGCGACGTGCTGGCCACAAGAGTGTGTGCATCTGTATAGTTCTTGCAGCCCGGTGCCGGTTCGAGTAGGATGCACCGCTGAGGGCAAAGGCACCCGGCTTATGCAAGATTCATTCGATCCCTATCAACAGTGGCTAAACATCCCGCCGGCCGAGCAGCCTCCCGATTATTATCGGCTTTTGGGTCTGAAACGGGGCGAACGCGACCCGGCGATCATCAACTTTGCCGCAGCAGCAAGGACGGCTCAACTGCGAGAACTCCTGCCGGGGCAACGCAGAGCCTTGGCGGAACGGCTGCTCGAGGAAATACGTCTCGCCCAAGAGACACTTCGGGACCCCGAGCGCAGCAAACTGTACCTTGACCAACTTAAGACGTCCCCGAAAGCGCCACGGGACACCCAAGCGGCGCTTCCCGTGGCCGAGCGAGCACCCTCAGCCGCTAAGGTCTCAGGCGATACGGCTTTGCCGGAAATCGTAACCGATAGCGCCCGAGCGGCGGGCACCGCAGGCCGGACCGAGAAGACGGCGGAGGCCGACCTGCAGCCGTCAGGCTCCGGTTTGCCGGAAATCGCCATCGATACTGCCCCAAGGTCGCGCACAGCCGGCCGGACCGCGAAGGCGAAGAAGGCAACCGCTCAGGCGCCAAAAGCTGCCTTGCCGGAAATCGCCATCGATACCGTCACGGCGTCGGGCGCCGCAGGCCGGACCGGAAAAACGGAGAAGGCCGCCCCACAGGCGTCCAGCTCCGGTTTGCCGGAAATCGCGACCGATAGCGTCCCCTCGGCGGCCACCGGTGGGCGGACCGGGAAAACCAAGAAGGCAGCCGCTCCGGCGCCAAACGCCGATTTGCCGGAAATCGCCATCGATACCGTCGCGGCGTCGGGCGCGGCCGCGCGGCCTTCGACCGGCGCGACATCGAACTCGTCTCCCGGTACTTCCGCCGGGTGTTCCCCCAAAAAGTCAGGAAGCCAACGTTCGCAACTCGAATTGGTGGCCTGGTGTCTTGGGGGGGGCGCGGCCTTGATTCTGGCCGTGGCACTCTTGCTGGTCGTGACGTCCGGCGGGCAACCGGATGGTCCGCAACGTCGATCGTCAGCGCGCCGTTCCACTTCCCGTTCGCCGGCGCACAGGCCCTCGTCGATGCGAATGCGTCCTTCGGCCGCTCAACGCCCCCGCGGCCCGGCCAACATGGGCGATCTCATGGCCCGGGCCCAAGCCGAGTTGGAAGATGCGAAGAAGAAACCCCGCCCGGCGGGTACGAATCAAGAGAATGCGTCCTCGCCCGCAACGCCCGCGAAACCAATGCGGCCTTCGCCTCACCAGCAGCCCCTCGGCCCTCAGACCATGGCCGATCTCATGACCCAGGCCAAGGAGCAATCGCCGGAAACGGCTTCCAAAGGGGGGGGCTTGTCGATGCCGGCAGCGGATTCTCCCGCGGCGCTGCTTTCGGATGTGACCGCGCCGCCGGCTCAACCTCAGGCTCCTGTCCCGGAAGCCGACTTGCTCGCTCGAGCAATCGACCAGGTGCGCAATTCGCTCCAAGACAAGTTTCTCAAAGCTGACAGTGCGGAGGCGCGGAGCAACCTTGCCGCCGAACTTCTTAAATTGGGTGAAGACGCCACCGACGATCCGCTGCGTCGCTATGCCTGTTTCGAGTTGGCTCGCGAGCAGGCGGAGCGGGTTGGCGCCCCCGAACTTATCGATCAAGTGGTCCGTCGGTTGAATCAACACTACGAAGTGGACGCCTTGTATTTGCGTGCCGAGACCATGGCCGCGGCGTGGCGTTCCGACTACGCCATTCCGCATCGCCCCGCCCTGTTTGCGCATTCACAGCAGATGCTTGCCGTTGCCGTTCGGCAGAAGGATTCCGACGTTGCCCGCCAGGCGATCCGCGTGGTCATGGCCGGTGCCCGTTCGGCAAGAAACCATCGCCTGATCCGTGAGTTGGAAGAATTGCAACGGGAAATGCGGACCTCGTGGGACGCGAAGGAGCCCTGACCGGCGTTTTCTCTCAGGGTTTTCTCTCAGGGCCATTGACGGCGAACGCCTTCTTGGGTATACATGGGGAATTCGCTCGCCAGCCGGGCGAATGCGGCCCCGTCGTCTAGTCAGGTCTAGGACACAGGCCTTTCAAGCCTGCAGCACGGGTTCAAATCCCGTCGGGGTCATTTGCGGTGGCAATCCTGCGATTTCGCCGCGACTTCCGCGCGCCTCCAGGTGCAAAGTGGCCACATTCGATGCGATCTTGCTCACTTCCTTCGGGGGCCCGGAGGGGCCCGAGGATGTCCTGCCGTTCTTAAACAACGTGGTTCGCGGGCGACCGGTGCCCCCGGACCGCCTTAAGGAAGTCGCCCGGCATTACGCACACTTTGGCGGCGTCAGTCCGATCAACGCCCAGAACCGGGCTCTATTGGCGGCCTTAATTGCCGAACTCAACGCACAAGGCCCCCCGTTGGCAGTGTACTGGGGGAATCGCCATTGGCACCCCTTTCTCGACGACACGGTGCGGGAGATGGCCAACGATGGCATTCGCCGGGCGCTGGCTTTCTGCACATCCGCATACGGCTCCTACCCCGGCTGCAGGCAATACCGTGAAGATTTGGATCGTGCCCGAATGGCTGCCGGCGCGGCATCCCCCCAAATTGATAAGTTGCGTCTGTTCTACAATCACCCGGGCTTCATCGAGGCAATGGTCGAGAGGCTCGACGACGCGTTGGCCACGGTGCCCGCTGAACGGCTCGCGGCTGCGGCGGTAGTGTTCACCGCTCATAGCTTGCCACTGACCATGGCCGCTTCGAGCCCCTACGAAGGCCAGCTTTTGGAGGCTTGTCGGCTGGTGTCGGAGGGCGCGGGCGTGCCGCAGTGGCACTTGGCGTATCAGAGCCGTAGCGGACCGCCAACTCAGCCATGGCTTGAACCCGACATCGCCCAGGTTCTCAAAACGCTCGCGGCATCGCGCGGCATGGAACACGTCGTTGTGGTTCCCATCGGGTTCATTTGTGAGCACATGGAAGTGGTGTACGATTTGGATGTCGCGGCGGCGTCCTTGTGCAAGCACCTCGGTCTGGAAATGGTACGAGCTTCGACGGTCGGATGTCACCCGCGTTTCGTACGCATGATTCGTGAATTGATTCTCGAGCGGGTCGATCCCGCGGCGCCGCGGCGCGCTCTGGGCAACGATGGCCCTCCGGCCGACGATTGTGCCCCGCAATGCTGTCCGGCCTCCGGAGCGTAATATTCCCCCGGAAGCCGCAATGTTTACCTGAACCCTTCGGCCGTCCTCTTTTTGCCCGATTTGCCTTGGCGAAAGGGCTCTGATCACTTGCCTGTTCACGGCCGTAGTGTATGGTTGACGCGGGGAGGAAAGACAACGGTTCGGCGGAGGCTTACTGTAGGAGGAAGAACCATGCCAAGGATCGCGGCGACACTCAGCCTGTTCGGATTGGTGGTGTTGGCACTCGGGCTGAACATGGCTAAGTTCCCCATTCAGCACCTGACCGCATCGCCCACAGCCGATTTCGCGGAATTCGAAACGCTTGCTGCGCCCCTCGGGGTGCCAAATTCTCCTCCGTTGTCGATCCAAACGACGAGCCGGAACTCGGAAAAGCTTCAACAGGCGTTGGCAACGGCAAATGAGCAGGAAACCCAGGCGAAGAATACCCAGGCCCCCATGAAGACGGGCAATTCGACGCTCGGCGACCCAGAGGCGCTTTCCGACGATCAACCTGCCGAGGAACCGCCCGAGTGCCGACCGCCCGAGTGCCGACCGCCCGAGTGCCGACCGTCCGGGTGCCGACCGATCGGGTGTCAAGCGTCGCTTGAGAACAAAACTGAGCCAGTCGCTGAAGAAATGTCAGCTTCAGCACCTTCGTCAGGTGATCCTCCGGAGGACACTACGCCGCGACTGGCTGGAGAAATCTATAACCCCCTGGAACCCCAGCCGGAATCGGGCCCCCCTCAGAAGGAAATGGCTGAAACGCAACACCAGGAGCGAATCGGATCCGAAGGGCCGATTACTGCGGTTTCCGGGCCGCCCTACGCCGGGACCGGCTCCCCAAGTGCAACGGAGGGGCGTATTATGGTTACGATCGAGGAGCCTGCGGAGCGGTCAACACAGGAAACGGAGGCCACCGAACAATTGATTCGTCTGCCACCGGTCGATATCGTGTGGCCGGGCGTCTCTGTGGAGCAACCTCTCGGTCACGACCGCCTGCCGGTGGACGACTACCCGAAGACGGAAACGCCCTAATCGCATGAAAGCAGAGACGGCCAACTCTGCCGTCTTGCACCATCGGTGAGCGTCGCGCACGCTATCCGGGAGCCAGTGCTTGCTTTCAGACGGACTCCCGGATTCGAGGGGTACAAAAGCGGAGCCGCTCAGATTCTCCGCTCACATACCCACGAGCGACTTCAGTTCCTCCTTGCTGGCGAGGCCTACGTGCTGGTTGACGATTTCTCCTTCATGGAACACCTTGAGGCTCGGAATCGACTGGATGGCATACTGCCTGGCCAGGCCGCGTGCCTGATCGACGTCCACCTTGACCACCAACAGTTCGGGCGTTTCGCGGGCAAGTTCCTCCAATGTCGGAGCCAAAACACGGCATGGCGGGCACCAGTCGGCGTAGAAGTCGACCAATACCGGCCCCTTTGCGCGCAAAACTAACTCCTCGAAGTTGGATTCATCAGCGTATTGGACAGAACCGTACTCACCCGACGGCCGCGCGCCGTCCTCCGGCGTTTCAGCGTCTGACGGGGGAGCGGCCGACATTGGCGGCCGCGATTCCGCACCGCATCCTATGGCCAACACGGCAACCACGAAAATACTGGCGCAGGGAAGTACCAGGAGCCACTGTTTATGCATAAGTGAAGTCATAGCAAAGCCTTTCTCTCTTCAACGTCAGGGGAATCGACTGGGGCGAACACCCATCTTAGATGCGTTCCTGCCATCATAAGTTACAGCAGGTAGAAACGTTTTTCGCAACCGTTCACGTGGGCCTGTCCCGATTTTCGAGGCGGAGAGGGGAGCCCTCCCATGAATAACACCCTCTTGCCACGAATACAGGTCCTCCCAGTCCTCCCCCTTCGGCGGACAAGGGGGCTGTCCGGCCCTGAGTGGCTTGGTCGAGGAGGTTACGGGGGGCATGTCTGTGTCCGCTTATGGGCCTGTCCGCTTATGGGCCCCCTGGACACTTCCGGGCGAATCGTGATAATGAAGGATTACCGCAGTCGGCGTCCACCCGATATGGGGGCCTCGTCCGACGTTTCCTCTTTATCCCCCAGCAAATCAATGGAGTGTTGCCATGTTTAAGAATCTAAACCCGTCGGCTCTTGGCATTACAGGTCACCAGAGCGAACTCATCGAATTGGCCCTGACCTACGGTTTTAGGGGGATCGACCTGAATGCCCGCGACTTCACCATGCGCGTGCAGCGGCGAGGCATGGAGTATGCGCGACGGCTTATCGATAGTGCGAAAATACAGATTGGCACCTTTGCTCTGCCCTTTGCACCCGAGGCCGAAGATGAGGAATTCAAGCTGGGGCTTCAGAAGCTGCCCGCCGTGGCCGAGTCCATGGCCGCTATCGGTTGTAACCGGTGCCTGATCACCGTGCCGCCGGCTGGCGACAAACGCCCGTATCATGAAAACTTCGAGTTCCACCGACGGCGTTTCGGCGAAATTTGCCAGGCGCTTGACCCGCACGGCATCCGGCTTGGCATTGGATTCCAAGCGCCCGAATACCTGCGGAAAAATCATGCATTTCAGTTCATCCACGACTTCGACGCCTTATGTTTACTGGTGAGCATGATCGCTGCCGACAACGTGGGGATGCTGGTGGACGTGTGGGATCTGTACGTTGGAGGCGGCAATATCGTTGCCCTCCGGAACATCTCAGGCCACCAGATTGTCGCCGTCCAGGTGGCCGAGTTGGCTGCCGACCAGGCGCCAACCGAGGTCGATGCCAATTCACGCTTGCTGCCGAACGACGAAAACGGACGGATTGACGTAGCAGCGGTCCTCCGGCTTCTGCACGAGATGGGCTACGACGGCCCGGTCACTCCGGCGCCTTCACGTGGCGCGCTGCCAAGCAAGCGGCGCGACGTCATTGTGCGGCGCACCGGCGAGGCCCTTGAAGCGGTATGGCGGGCGGCCGGCCTCGGCGTTGATGATCGGCTAACGGTCGCCGAAGAAATTGCCGCGCCCCAGCCGGCCGATCCGGTTGAGTCGGTTGAGTCGGCTGAGTCGGCTGAGTCGGTCGAGTCGGCCTGAGACCTTTGGCTCGTGCGGATGGGTTACCTCGCCCGGCATTGGAGAAGGAGTGTATGTTTCACTGGGACAACGGGTTGAAGCTGACCCGGTCCGATCTGGCGATCGACTTCCGTCGTCGGCAGCCCCGAGCATTTATTTCCCACGCCCACGCTGACCATATCGCGCGCCACGAGTACGCCCTTTGTACGCCCGAAACGGCGGCCTTGTATCGGTTTCGACTCGGAAAGCGCCCTGTCCGCGAACTCCCTTACCGCGAACCGATTGCATGGGGCGGCTTGCGTTTGACGACGTATCCGGCCGGCCATTGTCTCGGCTCGGCCATGTTATTGGCCGAGGACGGCCGGCAATCCGTCCTTTATACCGGCGATTTTAAGCTGACCGAATCAGCGACTGCCGAGCGGGCCGAATTGGTCCATGCCGAGACACTTATTATCGAAAGCACCTTCGGGCGGCCCACCGACCGATGGCCGCCGCGCGAAGACGTAATCGCTCAACTTGAACAACTGGTACGCCAAACCTTGGCCCAAGAGGCCGTGCCCGTCATTCATGCGTATGCCCTGGGCAAGAGCCAGGAAGTGACGCGACTGCTCACGGACCGGGGTATTCCCGTCTTGCAGCATCGCGACATCTACGCCGTCAGTCGCGTGTACGAAGCCTGCGGCGTGAGCCTGGGCCGCCACGAACTGCTCCAGGCGACGGTCGAACCCGGCTGGGCGGTTGTGGTTCCCCCGCGCGCCAGGACAGCGTCGATCGAGCGAGCGGTGCATATCGCCGTGACCGGATGGGCACTGGACCCCGGCGCCAAGTACCGCCTGCGGGTCGACCATGCGCTGCCGTTGAGCGACCATGCCGACTACGGCGAGCTGATCGAGGCGGTCGAGCGCGTCGGCGCCCGGAAAGTCTACTGCACGCACGGACCGGAGAGCTTTGTCGACCACCTTTGTGAACTCGGTGTCGACGCCGCGCCTTTGGGCCGCCCGGCTCAGAGGCGGTTGTTCTAGCCGCAGTATGTCTCATCGCGGGCGGTGCCTCTTCATGGGCCGTCTGACGAATGGATAGCTGTTGACGATACACGCATATTGGAAAGTTTCCTGCTATGAAACCCGACAACTTCACTGACGCCGTCCGCCAACAATTCCTCGTACTCGACGGGGCGATGGGTACGGAACTGTACCGGAGGCACGTGTTCACCAACCGCTGCTTCGACGAACTTGCCCTCTCCGATCCAAAGCTGGTTCGCAGCATTCACGAGGATTACTGTGATTCCGGCGCCGACGTGTTGCTGACAAACACCTTCGGGGCCAGCAGACCGGCGTTGGCTCAATACGGCTTGGCTGACCAACTTGATGCGATGCACAAGGCTGCAACGGCTATTGCCCGAGAGATCGCGGCGGCCGCTGATCGGCCTGTGTATGTGGGCGGTTCCATCGGGCCATTGCCTCGCGGTAAGCGCCTCACTCCGCCGTGGGAGACTTTCGCCGAACAGGTCGAGGCACTTCGCGTCGCCGGCGCCGACTTCATCATGTTCGAAACGCTTCCCAGTCGCGAGGTCCTCGAACAAGCCGCAACCGCGATGACCGGCTTTCCCGGCATGCCGT